>NZ_JAVDVI010000037.1:0-1011 GCF_031456785.1 Flavobacterium arsenatis | reverse complement strand
CTGAACTCGATTAATAATTTAGGCTAAAAATATTGTACAAAAAGGTAAAATTTAGTATATTTAAATCTCTGACAATTAAATATTTAAACTAAATTTCACCTATGATTTGTTTTGATAAAATTACTGATATTTTTTCTATTGTTGATGAATTTTGTAAAGATTTTGACAAAACTACACAACCTTTTCTGCTAGGAAAACCTTCCAAGCGACCTGCAATTATGTCAAAGTCCGAAGTAATTACAATTTATTTGCTTTTCCATTTGAGTGGTTTTCGCTGTTTCAAGCATTTTTATATTTTTTATGTTCAAAAGCATATGCAAAAGGAGTTTCCAAAGACCGTTTCTTATAATCGCTTTTTAGAACTTATGCAGAGTGTTCTTTTACCCATGACCATTTTTGCTAAAACTTGTTGTTTAGGAAAATGCACAGGGATTTCCTTTGTAGATTCAACTCCAATAAGGGTTTGCAAAAATAAAAGAATCAGTAGGAATAAAGTTTTCAAAGGCACAGCTACCACAGGAAAATCTACAATGGGTTGGTTTTATGGCTTTAAGCTTCATATTATTATTAATGACAAAGGAGAATTATTAAGTTTTGCTGTAACCCAAGCGAATGTTGATGATAGAGAACCTCTTAATAATGAAGGCTTTCTGAATGCAATTTTTGGAAAATTATTCGGTGATAAAGGATACATAAGCAAGAAGCTCTCCCAATTATTATTTGTCGATGGAATACAATTAATCACCAGTATTCGCAATAATATGAAAAACAGTTTGATGCAAATGAGCGATAAAATTTTACTTCGTAAACGCTCAATAATTGAAACCGTTAATGATGAACTTAAAAACATTTGTCAAGTTGAGCACTCTAGGCATCGTTCTTTTACTAACTTTTTGTCAAATATTATTGCTGGAATAATTGCTTATAATTTTCTGCCGAAAAAACCTTCTTTAAAATACGAAACAATTAAAACTAACCAATTAGCGGTCTTTTATTAATCGAGTTCAGGTT
>NZ_JAVDVI010000036.1:0-1078 GCF_031456785.1 Flavobacterium arsenatis | reverse complement strand
TATTTACCGTAATGGTCATGCTTGCCGAACCTGCACATTGACCCGAATTCGGAGTGAAGGTATAGGTTGTCGTAGCGGAATTGTCCAATGCAGGCGACCAGGTTCCAGTAATCCCATTGTTTGAAGTCACAGGCAAGGCCGACAATGTTTCCCCTTGGCAAATCGGGTTTACAGGATTGAAAGTAGGAACCACCGAAGTATTTACCGTAATGGTCATACTTGCCGAACCTGCACATTGTCCCGCATTCGGAGTAAAAGTATAGGTTGTCGTAGCCATATTGTCCAAGGCTGGCGACCAGGTTCCCACAATCCCGTTGTTGGAAGTCACAGGCAAGGCCGATAATGCTTCACCTGAACAGATTGGAGCAACCTGTGTAAAAGTCGGAACCACCGAAGTATTTACCGTAATGGTCATGCTTGCCGAACCTGCACATTGACCCGAATTCGGAGTGAAGGTATAGGTTGTCGTAGCCATATTGTCCAAGGCTGGCGACCAGGTTCCCGTAATCCCATTGTTGGAAGTCACAGGCAAGGCCGATAAAGCTTCACCTGAACAGATTGGAGCAACCTGTGTAAAAGTCGGAACCACAGAAGTATTTACCGTAATGGTCATGTTCGCCGAACCTGCACATTGACCCGAATTCGGAGTGAAGGTATAGGTTGTCGTAGCCATATTGTCCAATGCAGGCGACCAGGTTCCCACAATCCCGTTGTTGGAAGTCACAGGCAAAGCCGATAATGCTTCACCTGAACAGATTGGAGCAACCTGTGTAAAAGTCGGAACTACAGAAGTATTTACCGTAATGGTCATGCTTGCCGAACTTGCACATTGACCAGCATTCGGAGTGAAGGTATAGGTTGTCGTAGCCATATTGTCCAAGGCTGGCGACCAGGTTCCCGTAATCCCATTGTTGGAAGTCACAGGCAAGGCCGATAAAGCTTCACCTGAACAGATTGGAGCAACCTGTGTAAAAGTCGGAACCACAGAAGTATTTACCGTAATGGTCATGTTCGCCGAACCTGCACATTGACCCGAATTCGGAGTGAAGGTATAGGTTGTCGTAGCCATATTGTCCAA
>NZ_JAVDVI010000035.1:0-1226 GCF_031456785.1 Flavobacterium arsenatis | reverse complement strand
TGCACCAGCTTGTCCAGCTCGAAGGCTCCATCTTGTGTGATGTTGCTCTTGTTGTACTCGAAATTGATTTCTTTTAGCACTACTTCTTTTTCGGTTACAATAACATCGATCGGGTTCAACGGTGCATCAACTTTTAGCTTTCCGCCCTTGTTTGGCGTGATCTGGAAGACCCCGCTTTCAAAGCCGTCCTTGGCCGCCTGGATCGTGTAGGCCGTGTTGCATTCCACATTGTACACCACCTCGCCGTTGGCTCCGGTGGTCCTTGTCTCGATCACGTTCTTCTTGGCATCCAATATGGCAACCCTTGCATCGGCCAGCAATGCCCCTGTCTTGGCATTGGTCACCACCGTTGTGGCCTCCACGCTGCAAAGGGGGCTGGCCTCATATAAATTGTCGGCCCCTGCCCTGTTGCTTGCAAAGAACCCTATGTTGTTCACCGTGTTGAAGGAGAAGGAGAAGTCGTCCTTCTCGCTGTTTACAGGCTTTCCAACGTTCCTGGCCTCCTCTGTGGTTTTCAAATCGATCGAGAACACGTCAAGCCCCCCAAGCCCCTGCCTTCCGTTTGAAGAGAAGTAGAGCACGTTCTCGTCCGTGATGAAGGGGAACTGCTCCTTTCCCTCGGTGTTCACCTTCGGGCCAAGGTTCTCCGGGGTGCCGTATTGATCACCGCTTACCGATACCTTCCAGATGTCCGACTGCCCGATAGATCCCGGCATGTCCGATGTGAAATATAATGTCTTTCCGTCCTTGCTGATGCTCGGACTGCTTGTGGAATAGGATTTGCTGTTGAAGGGAAGCGGCGTGATGCTGCCCCACTTGTCCCCGTTTCTGGTTGCCCTGAACAGGTGCACCTGGCCAAACTTGGCCTTGAGCGCCTTGTCCTTCTCGAAGCTGTTCTCCGCGTGGCTGTCCCTTGAGAAGTACATCGTGTTGCCGTCGGCGGTGATCGCCACCGGGCCGTCGTGCCACCTGGTGTTCAGCTCGGCAACCTCCTCCGGCTTTCCGAAGCTCTTGTCAGAGGCGCTGTAGGTCGACCTGTAGACGTCAAGGTACGGCTCGTCGTTCCAGCCGTCGGTACGCTTGGCCTTGTTCCTTGAGCTGGTGAAGTACAGGGTGTTGTCATTGGTCAGCACCGGACCGAAGTCCGACTTCTCGCTGTTGATGGCAAGGGACTTTACGTTGAACGACTTCTGCTTGTCCAACAGCTTTGGAAGGTAGTTCGGGTT
>NZ_JAVDVI010000034.1:0-2082 GCF_031456785.1 Flavobacterium arsenatis | reverse complement strand
ATCGCTGTAAAAGTTGGAACAGTATTGGCAGGATTTACGGTAATTGTAAGTGTCGCAGTTGTGGCACATTGTCCTGCATTTGGAGTAAAAGTATAAGTAGTCGTTGCCGAATTATTCAGAGCTGGCGACCAAGTTCCCGTAATCCCATTGTTGGATGTTGTTGGAAGTGGATTCAATGTCTGACCAAAGCAAATTGGCGCAATAGGATTAAAAGCAGGTACAACTGAAGGCGTTACGATAACATTTACAGTATCAGTAATAGACAAATCGCAACTATTAGTAGCAGTTAAAGTTAGCACTATCGTAGTTCCCGCTGCATTTGAGGGAATTGTATAATTGGTTGAAAGAGTATTTGGCGAAGAAAAACTTCCATTGGCGGCAGACCAGCTGACTGTTTGTTGCCCTTGAGCAGTCCCATTTAATGGTATAACGGTTCCTGCACAAGCACTCAAAGTCGATTGCGGCACATCCACCGTGAAAGGAGTAACGGGAGCCGAACAATCATTATTGATGTATGTTGCTGCTCCAGAAGGCGTAAAATTAACAATCGCACCATCGGCAGGGACTGTAGCACCAGCTGGATTTATCAATAATGCACGGTCATAAGTCACGGTATCTGAACACGAGCCAAAACTCATCGTTAAGGTTCTGGTTCCGGTTCCTGAATTGGCAAAATGTCCCGTTCCTACGTTTGGATTATTTTGAAAAAGGATATAAATATTTTCTGTTAGTGCACCAAAAGAATTTAAATCGGTGTCCATGTTGAAACTTGTTACTAGAATTACTGTAGCGTTTGCAGGTAGAATACCATTTGTAGGTTGCAATAATTCTCCACATCCTCCGGCATCAAGTATGTCGCCATTTAATGTATTAACAACCGACTGGGTTGTATTATTTTGAACAAGTCCTTGCCAGTCTAAACTTGTAGTTGCCCAAACTACAGACAGATTGGAAACGTTTAGGGCACTGTTTCCTACTTTAAAACGAACCATTTCGTTAAGACCTTCCTGAGGACCACAAGCATCTACAAGAATACTTTCAATTTGGAAACATTGTGAGTGGCTTTTTTGATAGGACAGAAGAAGAAAAAAAAGTATAAAAAAAGTAACAGAGAACGGGGTATTTAATTTCATTTCAAATTTATTTAAATCCACGCAATGTAGATTATTTCAATAATTTGTATTTTATTACAATGTTATGGTTGTGTGGTTTTTATGTTGATTTACAGTTACTTATGTTTATTTAATGGTCATAAAAAAACCGCTCTTGATAAAAAGAGCGGTTCTGTTTTCTAGATAGAATTCTATTTTTTAATTACTTTGAAAGCTTTTGAATTTTGACCCGATACAGCATATATCAGATAAGTACCAGAAGCCAAGTTAGATAAGTCTACTTTATAATTAGTAGAATCTGCTTTTTTAGTCATAAGCTCTTGTCCTAATAAATTGAATACTGTTATAAAATCGATTTTTTCTAAAGAAGTAACAGTAAGAAAATCATTTACAGGATTCGGATAGTAGTTGAACGTTGAACGATCAAAAGAAGCATTTGCCAAATCAACCCCAGCAATAATTTTTAATCTTTCCGGACTTTCTCCACAACCGTCAATGATTGTTTGTGAAGCATAGTAAATTCCTCCACTAACAATCAAATCTGTAGAAGACAATTCATTACCTCCTGTTTGAGCATCATACCATTTGATTCCTTCGCCAATAACAACAAAATCAGAAAGTGTATCTCCACCAGTGAAATCTTGTGTTTCAACTCCTGTTGGAGCACTTGTTGCGTCATTGATGATAATTGATAGAGTCTGTGTCGTTGCACATTCCGAAGCATCAGGAGTGAATATATAATCACCGCTTTCAGTATTGCTTATCGTTGAAGGATTCCAAGTTCCCGAGATTCCGTTTGGAGAAGTTGCCGCAAGAATCGGAGCATCCGAACCTGAACAGAAGTCGGCAATTGAAGCAAAATCAGGCACAGTCTTTTCAATTATTACAACGCTCAAAGTCTGTGTCGTAGCACATTCCGAAGCATCAGGAGTGAAGGTATAATCGCCACTTTCAGTATTGCTTATCGTTG
>NZ_JAVDVI010000033.1:0-4887 GCF_031456785.1 Flavobacterium arsenatis | reverse complement strand
AAAAAAAAGTGCATCCAAAGCTTGCGGGAGTGGAAATCTTGTGTACTTTTGCACCCGCATTCAAGGCGAAGTTCTTAGACACACACTGTAAAAGCAATCGAAATAAATCTGAAGAAAGATTTGCAGGAATGGGAAAAGGTTTCTATCTTTGCCACCCGCAAAACGACGGAAATTTTGAGATTGTGGGGGCTGAAAAAATAAATTAAAAATAATTTAAAAAAGGCTTGCAGGTTAGAAAAAGAATCGTACTTTTGCACCCGCTTTGAGACACAGGCGAAAAAATAAAGAAGACACGTTCATAGACATATTGAATTGACAGCCGTCCCGTTAGTGATAACGGGACAAAGAAAAAAGAAAGTAAGGTGGATCGCAAGATTTACAGATGTTAGAGATTCGTCGAAAATACTGGGCAGGGATTTATCCCGGTCCGAACAATATACGATGAAGAGTTTGATCCTGGCTCAGGATGAACGCTAGCGGCAGGCTTAACACATGCAAGTCGAGGGGTATGGGAAGCTTGCTTTCCAGAGACCGGCGCACGGGTGCGTAACGCGTATGCAACCTACCTTGGACAGGGGGATAGCCCAGAGAAATTTGGATTAATACCCCATGGCATTACGGGATGGCATCATCCTGCAATTAAAGTCACAACGGTCCAAGATGGGCATGCGTCCCATTAGCTAGATGGTAAGGTAACGGCTTACCATGGCGACGATGGGTAGGGGTCCTGAGAGGGAGATCCCCCACACTGGTACTGAGACACGGACCAGACTCCTACGGGAGGCAGCAGTGAGGAATATTGGTCAATGGGCGCAAGCCTGAACCAGCCATGCCGCGTGCAGGATGACGGTCCTATGGATTGTAAACTGCTTTTGTACGGGAAGAAACAGTTCTTCGTGAAGAACCTTGACGGTACCGTAAGAATAAGGATCGGCTAACTCCGTGCCAGCAGCCGCGGTAATACGGAGGATCCAAGCGTTATCCGGAATCATTGGGTTTAAAGGGTCCGTAGGCGGCCTGGTAAGTCAGTGGTGAAAGCCCATCGCTCAACGGTGGAACGGCCATTGATACTGCCAGGCTTGAATTTCCAGGAAGCAACTAGAATATGTAGTGTAGCGGTGAAATGCTTAGATATTACATGGAATACCAATTGCGAAGGCAGGTTGCTACTGGTGGATTGACGCTGATGGACGAAAGCGTGGGTAGCGAACAGGATTAGATACCCTGGTAGTCCACGCCGTAAACGATGGATACTAGCTGTTGGGGGCAACCTCAGTGGCTAAGCGAAAGTGATAAGTATCCCACCTGGGGAGTACGAACGCAAGTTTGAAACTCAAAGGAATTGACGGGGGCCCGCACAAGCGGTGGAGCATGTGGTTTAATTCGATGATACGCGAGGAACCTTACCAAGGCTTAAATGTAGGTTGACCGGCTTGGAAACAGGCCTTTCGCAAGACAACTTACAAGGTGCTGCATGGTTGTCGTCAGCTCGTGCCGTGAGGTGTCAGGTTAAGTCCTATAACGAGCGCAACCCCTGTTGTTAGTTGCCAGCGAGTCATGTCGGGAACTCTAACAAGACTGCCAGTGCAAACTGTGAGGAAGGTGGGGATGACGTCAAATCATCACGGCCCTTACGCCTTGGGCTACACACGTGCTACAATGGCCGGTACAGAGAGCAGCCACTGGGCGACCAGGAGCGAATCTACAAAACCGGTCACAGTTCGGATCGGAGTCTGCAACTCGACTCCGTGAAGCTGGAATCGCTAGTAATCGGATATCAGCCATGATCCGGTGAATACGTTCCCGGGCCTTGTACACACCGCCCGTCAAGCCATGGAAGCTGGGGGTGCCTGAAGTCGGTGACCGCAAGGAGCTGCCTAGGGTAAAACTGGTAACTAGGGCTAAGTCGTAACAAGGTAGCCGTACCGGAAGGTGCGGCTGGAACACCTCCTTTCTAGAGAAAGACGCAATTTATGATTATGTGGTCGAAGGACCGCTTTACTTTCTGCTGTTGATTTAAATAAAGCAATTCAAGCAAAAAACAGAGTCTCGTAGCTCAGCTGGTTAGAGTACTACACTGATAATGTAGGGGTCGGCAGTTCGAGTCTGCCCGGGACTACTATTTTAACTTGAGAAGGAAATTTTAGAGGTTGAGTAACCGTTTCAAGTACTGTTAACTGAAAACCGTTAACTGACAACTAAAAGACGGGGGATTAGCTCAGCTGGCTAGAGCGCCTGCCTTGCACGCAGGAGGTCATCGGTTCGACTCCGATATTCTCCACTACATTCCTGTGAAAACAGGAATCTCAGAAGTGAATCTGTCATTAATTTGAGAGTTTATCTGATGAGATACCCAGTCAAGCTGGGTATATAACGTTCATTGACATATTGAGATAAGAAAATATTAAAAAGTAGAAAGCATTCTGACTTATTTATAAGGAAGGATAAAAAAAACGGTCTCGTTGTTTACAACGAGATTGGTACAATAAGCAAAATAAGGGCGTATGGGGGATGCCTAGGCTCTCAGAGGCGATGAAAGGCGTGATAAGCTGCGAAAAGCTGCGGGGACGAGCACACATCGATCGATCCGCAGATACCTGAATGGGGCAACCCGGCATGTTGAAGACATGTCACTCCGATAGGAGGGCAAACCCGCTGAACTGAAACATCTAAGTAGGCGGAGGAGAAGAAAACAAAAGTGATTCCGTAAGTAGTGGCGAGCGAACGCGGATTAGCCCAAACCAGTGCTGTTACGGCAGTGCTGGGGTTGTAGGACCACGACATTTTATGCATGCAGAACCGGAAGTTGCTGGAAAGTGACGCCATAGAGGGTGATAGCCCCGTATGGGTAATAAATGTAATAGATAGTGGTATCCTGAGTAGGGCGGGGCACGTGAAACCCTGTCTGAATTTGGCGGGACCATCCGCTAAGGCTAAATACTCCTGAGAGACCGATAGTGAACCAGTACCGTGAGGGAAAGGTGAAAAGAACCGTGAATAACGGAGTGAAACAGATCCTGAAACCATACGCCTACAAGCGGTCGGAGCCCTTTAGTGGGGTGACGGCGTGCCTTTTGCATAATGAGCCTACGAGTTAACGTTGCTGGCAAGGATAAGTGGTTAAGCCATGGATCCGTAGCGAAAGCGAGTCTGAATAGGGCGCCATAGTCAGTAGTGTTAGACGCGAAACCGTGTGATCTACCCATGGGCAGGATGAAGCTGTGGTAACACACAGTGGAGGTCCGAACCGGTTGTCGTTGAAAAGACTTCGGATGACCTGTGGGTAGGGGTGAAAGGCCAATCAAACTCGGAAATAGCTCGTACTCCCCGAAATGCATTTAGGTGCAGCGTTATGCGTAAAGTTATATAGAGGTAGAGCTACTGATTGGATGCGGGGGCTTCACCGCCTACCAATTCCTGACAAACTCCGAATGCTATATAATGTTTCATAACAGTGAGGGCTTGGGTGCTAAGGTCCAAGTCCGAGAGGGAAAGAACCCAGACCATCAGCTAAGGTCCCCAAATATATGCTAAGTTGAAAGAACGAGGTCCGACTGCACAGACAGCTAGGATGTTGGCTTGGAAGCAGCCATTCATTTAAAGAGTGCGTAACAGCTCACTAGTCGAGCGGTCGGGCATGGATAATAATCGGGCATAAGCATATTACCGAAGCTATGGATTTGCAATTTATTGCAAGTGGTAGGGGAGCATTCCCACAGGGTTGAAGGTGTATCGTAAGGTATGCTGGACCGGTGGGAAAAGAAAATGTAGGCATAAGTAACGATAATGCGGGCGAGAAACCCGCACACCGAAAGACTAAGGTTTCCTCAGCTATGCTAATCAGCTGAGGGTTAGTCGGGTCCTAAGGCGAACCCGAAAGGGACAGTCGATGGCCAACGGGTTAATATTCCCGTACTACTTGTTACTGTGATGGGGTGACGGAGTGATGAAAGCGCCGCGGACTGACGGAATAGTCCGTTGAAGGTTGTAGCTATAGGGACTGTAGGCAAATCCGCAGATCCTGGCAAAGACCGATAGTACCCGGAGCCTTCGGGTAAAGGGATAGTGCGCCTAAGGGCTTCCAAGAAAAACCTCTAAACTTCAGGTAACAAGTACCCGTACCGTAAACCGACACAGGTAGTCGAGGAGAGAATCCTAAGGTGCTCGAGAGATTCATGGCTAAGGAATTAGGCAAAATAGACCTGTAACTTCGGGAGAAAGGTCGCCTCGTGCAAACGAGGCCGCAGTGAAGAGGTCCAGGCGACTGTTTATCAAAAACACAGGGCTCTGCAAAATCGTAAGATGAAGTATAGGGCCTGACACCTGCCCGGTGCTGGAAGGTTAAGAGGAGATGTTATCTTCGGAGAAGCATTGAATTGAAGCCCCAGTAAACGGCGGCCGTAACTATAACGGTCCTAAGGTAGCGAAATTCCTTGTCGGGTAAGTTCCGACCTGCACGAATGGTGTAACGATCTGGACACTGTCTCAGCCATGAGCTCGGTGAAATTGTAGTAGCGGTGAAGATGCCGCTTACCCGCAGTGGGACGAAAAGACCCTGTGCACCTTTACTATAGCTTAGTATTGACTTTGGACAAGTGATGTGTAGGATAGGTGGGAGACTTCGATCCAGCGTCGCCAGGCGTTGGTTAGTCATTGTTGAAATACCACCCTTTGCTTGTCTGAAGCCTAACCCCGTAATGCGGGGGACATTGCTTGGTGGGTAGTTTGACTGGGGTGGTCGCCTCCAAAAGAGTAACGGAGGCTTCTAAAGGTTCCCTCAGTACGCTTGGTAACCGTGCGTAGAGTGCAATGGCATAAGGGAGCTTGACTGAGAGACATACAGGTCGATCAGGTACGAAAGTAGAGCATAGTGATCCGGTGGTTCCG
>NZ_JAVDVI010000032.1:0-5552 GCF_031456785.1 Flavobacterium arsenatis | reverse complement strand
CGTAGCCATATTGTCCAAGGCTGGCGACCAGGTTCCAGCAATCCCGTTGTTGGAAGTCACAGGCAAGGCCGACAATGCTTCCCCTTGGCAGATTGGATTTACAGAAGTGAAACTCGGAACCACAGAAGCATTTACCGTTATGGTCATGCTTGCCGAACCTGCACATTGACCCGCATTCGGAGTGAAGGTATAGGTTGTCGTAGCCATATTGTCCAATGCAGGCGACCAGGTTCCCGTAATGCCGTTGTTGGAAGTCACAGGCAAGGCCGACAATGTTTCCCCTTGGCAGATTGATGGCACTTGTGTGAATGTGGGTATTATGTTCACAGGTGTAATGCTCAACTGTGCCGCATTACTTACAAGAACTCCTGCGGTATTTGAAGTCATCTGACAATAATATTGATTTTCATCAAATGCCAAAGATGCCGGATTTATTGTCAGCGTATTTGTTGTCGCACCTGAATAGCCTCCTCCATTTACAACGTTGGTCCAAACTCCCGAAGCTCCAACTACTTTCCACTGAAAACTAAAACCAACACTGTTTGAAAGAACTGCAGAAAAGACAACCGAGCTATTCTCGCAAGCCGTTTTACTTACTGGACTAGTTATTGTGGGTAATATTGGAGTATTTACATTGTGTGTTCCTAGATTAGAACAATGGCAGTTGGTAGTACAATTGGCTGGATTTGTCTGTGTTGACCAATCACTGGCGCTAAAATTTACTTTTGGAGCAATTGCATTGGGATTTCTAATCATCGAATAGCCAATATTCCCCGGTGCATGGAGATTATCAATTATAGTTCCATTCTTAACCAGTTCAAATTCATCACTGGCATTGAAACCAATTCCCACTATATCTACATTATTACCAAAACCGCATGGTGTGGGATGCGTCCCATTATTTCCAAAATGAATTAAAAAAGTTGTGAGTGGTGGTATTGTTCCCGAAAGATTAAAAGTATTAGAAGGATTTTGATCCCCAATAGTTCCGTATCTTCTTATGCTGTAGGCACTCAAGTTTACGGCGGAAGCAGTGCCATTATATAATTCTATAATTCCTCTGTCTCCACCATTGGCATCATAAATCTCAGAAATATATATGTCAGTTGAATAGCTTACAGCTGGTACAGATTTTATGGGTAAAAAAGTCACCGAAGAAAACCCCTCACAACCATTTGTAATAATTTCAATCGGACCTGTTCCAACATTTCCCCCTGGTACATAAGCTTTAATTTCAGTATTTGAAACAACTGTAAAGCTTGTAGCTTCAACTCCATTGAATTTAACCGAGGAAGTCCCTGTTCCAACTAAAAAACCATTTCCGGTTATGGTAACCAATGTGTTTTCTGGTCCTGAAACAGGAGAAAAGGAAGTTATGGTTGGCGATGCACAAGAAGATGTAACGCTTCCATTAAGTGTAAAATCATCCAACCTAAATGTTCCATTTCCATTAGAATTGCTGATTGTAATTACCACCGTTACAGTTCCTGCTAATCCAACAATAGGATTGGCAACATTTGTTGTTCCAATGGCTTCTCCCGTAGCTCCAATCGTACCACTTCCGACATTTATCCCATTTATGGTCATAGCCCAATCCTGTGGACCAAAATTACTTCGCTGCCTCCAAAAATTAAAGGAAGTAATTTCCACTTGATAATTAGGTGCAACATCAAAGGTTAGAGTAATGGTAGCTGCAACTGAAGTGGTTAGTCGAATTGCTTCACCTGTAGAACCGGCAGTACTGCTCCAACTGTTTGTACTGTTACTCCATGATGAAGCTGAAAGATTATTGGCAAGTAGGTTCGGAGCTACCGTGTATGGATGTGAAGTGATACCAGTTGTACCAAAATTATGACTGTATATCTGGGCATTTAAGTTATTAAAACAAAATAAAAAGGAAGCAATCAATAAAAGTAAAATAGATTCTTTTTTTGATGAATAAGAGGAATTAATCATATTGTAAATTTTTCAAACTATTAGTATGCTTTATTGATATATACCCAGCCTGTTAAATTGGGTCCATTTTCTTGCTCAATCACATAGAAATAGGTGGCATCCGGAAGTTCATCTCCTTTATTGGATTGGCCTTTCCATTGGTTGGTATAGTTTCTATGAGTGAAGACCTCTGTACCGTATCGGTTAAAAATAGTAACATGTTTCACTCCCAAACCCGTCAAGTCCCAATCATCATTGGCACCATCATTATTTGGAGATATACCTTTAGGAATTTTGCAAATCGCTCCAAAAATTTCTACTCTACGTGTCTTAAAACAGCCTGAATCATTTGTGATTGTCAGTTCATAAGTGATAGGGAATTCTTCTATTTCTGGAGTGCTGTTCAATAAAGCTGTTACATTGAGTTCTTTTTCATCCGAACCGATGGCAGCTCCCGAACTATTTTTCCATTGATAAGAAACTGTATCAGGATCAAAAGAATTAGAGAGGGGAGATGCTTGAAGAAGAAAAGCACCGTTTGTGCAACCTTCCGTAATTTCAAAATCAATTTCAGAAGATGTAATCGTTAATGTATAAGGTAATGCACATTGATTGGCAGAAGGTGTAAAAACATAATTTCCACTTGCAGTGATTACGGATGGATTCCAAGTTCCGGAAATTCCGTTATCGGAAACAGTATCCAAGCTAGAAGGAGTAGATCCGATGCAAAAGATGGGTGAAATAGTAAAAACAGGGGTTATTTTATCTGTGATGGTAATGGTTAATGTTGCAGTTGTAGCACATTGTCCTGCATTTGGAGTAAAAGTATAGGTTGTAGTAGCCAAATTATTCAAAGCTGGCGACCAAGTTCCTGTAATTCCATTGTTGGAAGTTAAAGGCAAAGCCGAAAGAGTCTCACCTTGACAGATTGGAGCTACCGAAGTAAATGTCGGAACTATACTTGTGTCCACTATGATGGTCATTGTGGTTGCAGTTGCACATTGTCCTGTATTTGGAGTAAAAGTATAAGTAGTTGTTGCTGAATTATTCAAGGCTGGCGACCAGGTTCCAGTGATTCCATTGATGGATGTAGTAGGAAGTGGAGCTATTGCTTGACCGGAACAAATTGGTGCAACGGTCGCGAAGTCAGGAATAACATTTATGGTATTTACGGTAACTGTAAGCGTGGTTCCAGTTGCACATTGTCCCGAATTTGGAGTGAAAGTATAAATAGTCGTTGCCAAATTGTTCAAAGCTGGCGACCAAGTTCCAGTAATTCCATTGTTGGAAATTAGAGGTAAAGCCGACAAGTTTTCACCAAGACAAATTGAAGCCACTGCCGTAAATGTTGGAACAATTGGCGTGTTTACATTAATAGTCATTGTTGCTGTACTAGCACATTGTCCAGCATTTGGAGTGAAAGTATAAGTAGTCGTTGCCGAATTGTCCAGAGCTGGCGACCAAGTTCCTGTAATCCCATTGTTGGAAATTAGAGGTAAAGCCGAAAGGTTTTCACCAAGACAAATTGAAGCCACTGCTGTAAATATTGGAACAACAGGCGTGTTTACATTGATAGTCAGTGTTGCTGTACTAGCACATTGTCCGGTTGTAGGAGTGAAAGTATAAGTTGTAGTAACCAAATTATTCAAAGCTGGCGACCAAGTTCCTGTAATTCCATTGTTGGATGTTAAAGGCAAAGCCGAAAGAGTCTCACCTTGACAAATTGTTGCAACCGAAGTAAATGTTGGAACTACAAGATTATTTACCGTAATAGTAAGTGTTGTAATAGTGCCACATTGTCCTGCATTTGGAGTAAAAATATAGGTTGTCGTTGCTGAATTGTTCAAAGCTGGCGACCAAGTTCCAGTAATTCCATTATTGGATGTAGTAGGAAGCGGATTCAATGTCTGACCAAAACAAATTGGTTGAATCGCTGTAAAAGTCGGAACAGTATTGGCAGGATTTACGGTAATTGTAAGTGTCGCAGTTGTGGCACATTGTCCTACATTTGGAGTAAAAGTATAAGTAGTCGTTGCTGAATCATTCAAAGCTGGCGACCAAGTTCCAATAATTCCATTGTTAGAAGTTAAAGGTAAAGCCGAAAGGTTTTCACCAAGACAAATTGAAGCCACTGCCGTAAATGTTGGAACAATTGGCGTGTTTACATTAATAGTCATTGTTGCTGTACTAGCACATTGTCCAGCATTTGGAGTGAAAGTATAAGTAGTCGTTGCCGAATTATTCAAAGCTGGCGACCAAGTTCCCGTAATTCCATTATTGGAAGCTAGAGGTAAAGCCGAAAGGTTTTCACCAAGACAAATTGAAGCCACTGCTGTAAATGTTGGAACAATTGGCGTGTTTACATTAATAGTCATGGTTACTGTACTAGCACATTGTCCTACATTTGGAGTAAAAGTATAAGTAGTCGTTGCTGAATCATTCAAAGCTGGCGACCAAGTTCCAGTAATTCCATTGTTGGAAGTTAAAGGCAAAGCCGAAAGAGTCTCACCTTGACAGATTGGAGCTACCGAAGTAAATGTCGGAACTACAAGATTATTTACCGTAATAGTAAGTGTTGTAACAGTGCCACATTGTCCTGCATTTGGAGTAAAAGTATAGGTTGTCGTTGCTGAATTGTTCAAAGCTGGCGACCAAGTTCCCGTAATTCCATTGTTGGATGTTGTAGGAAGTGGATTCAATGTCTGACCAAAGCAAATTGGTTGAATCGCTGTAAAAGTTGGAACAGTATTGGAAGGATTTACGGTAATTGTAAGTGTCGCAGTTGTGGCACATTGTCCTGCATTTGGAGTAAAAGTATAAGTAGTCGTTGCTGAATTGTTCAAAGCTGGCGACCAAGTTCCAATAATTCCATTGTTAGAAGTTAAAGGTAAAGCCGAAAGGTTTTCACCAAGACAAATTGAAGCCACTGCTGTAAATGTTGGAACAATTGACGTGTTTACATTAATAGTCATGGTTACTGTACTAGCACATTGTCCAGTTGTAGGAGTGAAAGTATAGGTTGTCGTTGCCGAATTGTCCAGAGCTGGCGACCAACTTCCTGTAATCCCATTGTTGGAAATTAGAGGTAAAGCCGACAAGTTTTCACCAAGACAGATTGGAGCCACTGCTGTAAATATTGGAACAACAGGCGTGTTTACATTGATAGTCAGTGTTGCTGTACTAGCACATTGTCCGGTTGTAGGAGTGAAAGTATAAGTTGTAGTAACCAAATTATTCAAAGCTGGCGACCAAGTTCCCGTAATTCCATTATTGGATGTAGTAGGAAGCGGATTCAATGTCTGGCCAAAGCAAATTGGTTGGATCGCTGTAAAAGTTGGAACAGTATTGGCAGGATTTACGGTAATTGTAAGTGTCGCAGTTGTGGCACATTGTCCTGCATTTGGAGTAAAAGTATAAGTAGTCGTTGCTGAATTGTTCAAAGCTGGCGACCAAGTTCCAGTAATTCCATTATTGGATGTAGTAGGAAGCGGATTCAATGTCTGACCAAAGCAAATTGGTTGAATCGCTGTAAAAGTTGGAACAGTATTGGCAGGATTTACGGTAATTGTAAGTGTCGCAGTTGTGGCACATTGTCCTGCATTTGGAGTAAAAGTATA
>NZ_JAVDVI010000031.1:0-5837 GCF_031456785.1 Flavobacterium arsenatis | reverse complement strand
TCCGTCAGCCGGTTCAAATCGTCATACACATAGCCGTACTTCCTTAACGTATTGTCCCCATAAGTACGCCAGAACGTCTCGGAGATGTTCCCGTTGTACAAGGGCTCAACTGCACCTTGAACGCTGTTCTCCACCGTATTGTAGTTCAGCTTGAAGGCAAAGAGATCGGCGGGATCCCCCTGCTGGGAAAGCGAAAGCACATCGTTGATCCCCTTGAGCCAGCCGCGGATGTTGTAGGTGTAGTCCACCTTCTGCAATCCAACTGGAGTAGGAGATACGGCACCTCCCACCTTCTTGCTCTTGAGCTGTCCCAAAGCGTCGTATTCGTTCCTTGCTATGAGCTCCTCCGTACCACTGTTGATCTTGTGCTTGTGCTCAAGGAGCCTCCCTTGGTCGGTATAGCTGTAGTAGTCGTTCACCACAAGCGGGCTCGACCCGCTCTCACGCCTGTGCGAGACCTGGTTGTGCAGTACCTTGCCCTCAAAGTCATATTTTGTAAAGGTAAAATCATATCCCACAAGGTGGTTGCGCTTGAAAGCAAGTATCGGCCTGCTCTTGTGGTCGTAGAGCGTATAGGAGCGTTCATCCCTATAGAGGGTCGAGGTCTCCAGCACCCTAACCCAGCTTCCAGTGGCAAGACCCTTGGGCTTTACCGTACGGTTATAATAAACATCCTGCCCAAGGGAAGCCGTAGGCAATGCCACAGGAACCCACCCCGTCGAGGTGGTAAAGTCATAGTCGTCATAGTAGTTGATTGTCAGCAGGTGGTAGCCTGCCGTGGGCTCAGCAACATTGGTATAGTTGAAGGCAACACCGTTGATTGTCGTGTTCACGGCTGAAGATGCTGTTCTCTTCTCGCTTATCGCTGTGGCTGTAGCGGCATTGTATACTACCTGCAAGGCATTCCTTGTACTGCCTGTCACAGTGGCCTGCTTCCAAGCCGTCAGTATCGGGCGGCTGAAGGCGTCATACTTGGTCATCAGCCACCCCGGAGCCGTGATGTTACTGAAAGGGGAGTTGGCAGGTCCCGTGGCCACCACCCTGTCGAGCTTGTCATAGACGATAAATTCCCATTGCTTGCCCGGCAATTTCTTCTCCACCAGGCGGTTGCGTGAGTCGTATTTGTACTGGTAGCAAAGTCCCTCCAGTACTGCGGTAGAAGTGCTTCCGTTTGCCAACGGCGGTATCACATAGGTCAGGTTTCCAAACTGGTCATAGACATAATAGGTGTCGTGGGCTTGGCCGGCATTATAGGTACGCTTGAGCACTATCTGTCCCTGCTTGTTCTTGAATTCTTCAGTGGTATGGTTCGAGGAACCTGTCACCCAGTTCTCATCCTTGGTCACCGTCTTATAGAGCTGGTTGGCCGCATACGTGGGCGGTGATGGTGCGGCCGCAAATGCAATATCATACAATCCGTTTCCTGGATTCCAGGTAGCTACAGCCCTGAAGACCTTCACTTCGCCAGCCGTATTGGTGTGGTAGCCAAACTTGATGGTATGGTCCGCATCACTCAAGGAGTTCACTGCCCAGTCAGCCCCGGGAGCCCCCTGCTCCAAGACCCTGTTCAGGGGCGAGTCTTCAAATCGCTTTTCCGAAAACAGGTGAGGAATGTCGGTGGGATGATACGCAGCATAATAAAGATTGGAGGTATTCAGAAGCATATCGTTGTCCCTGTACTCCATGTTGCTGTTGCCCATGGGCAGGGGAAGATAGTCGTGGGTCTGCCTGCCAAAATTGTCATACTTGATAGGCGTTACAATGTCGGTTCCCGTTCCAGACTGCCGGTGGGCAACCTGCTGCATAGGACGGCCAAGGCCATCGAAGTAGGTAACGTTGACTGATTTCTTCGCATCCGTAACATCACCAGTGCCGTCTGTGGCAGTAATGCCGTTCAGGGTTGGAACCTTGTATGCAGTACTCTTTACGTAATTCTGGTTCGTACTCTGGGCCGATGCCATTGCAGGCAAGAGCAATATAATATATAATAGCTGTTTCATGCTGGCTAGTTTTGTGTTCTGTAACGGTATTGGTTCTCGCTGAGTATGTTGCCATCCTTGTCCTTGACAAACTGCAGGCGGTTGAAGCTGTCATAATGGTAGGTGATCTTGTCGCCCTTGGGGTCGGTGATGCTAGTTATGCCAACCAAAGGTTTGTAGGTGTAGGTGGTGACCATGGCATCGGGAAGCGAAACTCTAAGACTGTTGATGGCCGTCAGGTCGGTTTCATTAACCAAGGTAAGATCCGTCACCCCCAAGGCAGTTTTGATCTCTGCATTGGTGGCATTCTCGATCTTGGCGATGGGCTGTGTCTTGTTGTAGCCCCAGATATAGCTGATTTTGGTACCGCCTGCCTGTTCCACCTCAAGCGGATTGCCTGTGGTGATGTCCAAGGCGTTGTATTTTACACGCGGTTCTGTTTCAGCCCCACCCTTGCTGGTCTTGATGACCTCGGGAGACAGGTGAAGTCCTGCACCGGGATCCCAGTCCTTGTAAAGCGTCTTGGTTTCTGAAAGCTTCTCCCCTAAACCAGAAAAGACAGAGGTGCTGAGCGGCGGAAGCAACCTGTTGGCTTCAACAAGATCAGTCCTTTGCGGTTCCCCTGCCATGCCTGCATCCTTTGCATAATTATAGCGGGTCTCCACAACGCTGCCATCAGAAAGGTTGTCGCTCTTTTTTGTCATCTGGTGATGTACTGGAGAATCATGTGTGAATATCGACTTCCTTTCTGCAATATTGACGGTCGACGAACCGTCATAGAAATAATCATATACAATGCTCTCGCTTAGATTCAGCCTCCCTGCATAGAAATAGGCAAGCCTGTAGGTGTCCGGTGTTGGTGTACTGACTATCGGGAAGCCATTGGCAAGAAGTGCATAGTGCCCTGATTTTATAATGGGTATTCTATACTTTTTAAAGCTAGCGAGATATTCGGCATAAGGTTCATCCAATGGATCTGGATTTTCCAATACTAAAGGGTCAGATATTGGTGAGTTAGAATTGTTATAATATACATATTTGTTTTTGACCTTCTTTTCCAGACGGTACTGGTTGGTGCCTGTGCTGCTGAAGATTTCAGTTTCCAGAGGCAGTCCCCTGGTCCATTCCATATCATTGGGAGTATGGTAGGGCCACCTGTAGAACGTACCGGTGTCCTTGAAATTGGTAAAGGTATATACCGTCTTGCCGTTGTTTTGAGAATCGATCTCCGTAATCTTTGAATAGCCCAACGCACCGTTATTGACCGAGCTCATTGGTGAAGTGCTCATGTTGGAGGTGGCAAGCATTCCTACACGGAATTTCTGATAATAGTTCGGTATAGAAAATACCTTTCCTGTGGAGATCCCATTCTCCTCATAGAAGAACTCCTTTTTCAAATGCACAATCGATCCTTCTCCCTTGGTAATCTTCTTTATCCTCTTTCCTCCCGCAAGGAGCTCCTCCGGATCGGTACTCAGTCTCCATTTTAAAGATACAAAATAGGATTTATACTGCCAATCAAAAGGAGAAGCTATAGCACCTTTTGGGGTAACCTTTACCATATACGTACCCGGGGCCATACTAAAGGAATATCGTCCAAGGGGAAGACTATGCAAAATTTGTTGTCCTGATGAGTTCAATATAAAGATTTTATAGATGCACCCGCTGGAAACTATTCCCGGGGGGCAATCCGTGTCAGGAAACTGGACCCAGACATCTAAAATCACATTGGCAGTGCCATCAATTGTAAAGCTATCGGTATAGCTGTCGTTTACAACAGGAGGCCCATCATTGACCATCCCAAAGCTTTGTGGACTCATTGGATTGTTGTGCGTAATAGCAATCTCATCCATAAAATCAGGAGGCGCCACCTTATTCTGCTCGTATTCAAACCTGCTATAACCTCCTGTGGGGTATATTATTTCTTTCAACATTCCAGCCTCAACTTTGTCCGTATGGACTATCCTTCCATAGGGACGTAAAACATTTGAAACATATTGTGCACCGCCGATGCCATTAAAATAGCCCCAGTTGTCGATCGAGACCGAATGGCGGTTGGGAAGCGGAAGCGGGTTGTAATTGAAGTCATGGACAAGTGTTTTCTTCGGGATAGAGCTATCGGTCTCGGCTATCTTGTCCAGGAACAGGCGTTTCTTGGCGTGGGCATCAATAAAATCCAAATAGAAAAGCACATCATTGTTTGGTGATGCGGTGGTGTAGAAATACTCCAGCGTGAAGCTCTTTATCGTCAGCCCTTGGCTGTTCTCAACCCTTATATGTTTCAGAGGATATCCGTTATTAAGGTCCTGCCTCTCTACAGTATCGGGCGTAAAATATACCTTGCCTCCCCTAAAGGATATGCTGCTGAGCTGGTGCTGATACATCTCATTATAGGAAAAGAGTGTCTTGGGAATCCCTCCAAATTCATCTGCATCCTTTGTATAATAGTTTACCAGCTCCCAGTTATAGGTAAAGCCGACAACGTCCTTCTGTGGCGTTTCTATGCTCGTCAGGTACCATGCATTAATTTCCTTGGCACTGGAAAGGGCTTCCTGTGCACCTATTGAGTTATCTAGAAGCAGGCCTCCTCCAGTAACATGGGTGAAAATATATTTTTGGATATCATACGCAGCATCCTTGGCCGTAAAGGTATATTTTATGCCCTGCTGGTCGGTAACCAACCAGCTGGTTATCTTTGAGAAGGTGCCTGGAATTTCAAAGACAGGCTCTATCTTTATGTCATCGGCTTTCTGCAGGACAGGTTTCTTTGTAACGTGATCAAAAATAAATTTTCCTGAAAACCCCATAAAGTTAAACATGAAAAGGTCCGGCTCCAGATCCTGCTTTGAAGAACCAGCTTGTGATGACATGCTATGGACTAAGGCTCTTGTTGCCGGATTGGTAAAGAAATCGGAGGTGAATTTTTTTGCAAGATATCCCCTGCCTGAGTGGTGGTCATCGGGCATGTCCCTTGCCTGGCGCGTTATCAAGCCTCCGGCATTCAGTGCCCAGCCCGTTCCAACCCTTGAGGCGATTTCTGCAACCTGTATTCCCTTTGCATGGTAGGAAAGACTTATGGGCACCTGGACACTGCCTGCATCTATGGTATAGATCGGAATACTGATGTTGGGAAGCCCGTTGTAATGCGAGACGGGCATGTCCACAAACTTGGCCAGGGATGTGGCCTCTGGCGAGGGAGGGATCACATTTGGCAATTGCTGTGCCATAAGCTGGCTCGAAGCCAGTGCTGTAAATATTGCAATACTGTATATTCTTGTTCTTATATTCATCTCTTGTCTATTTATCTTAATTCTCATTCTTAATCACCTTAACACTCCCCTCACCATTGTTCGTCACAATGTTCACAATATAAACCCCCATCGGATACCCCGAAAGGTTCACCGGAACCGTCCGGCTGTCAATGGCAAACTTCTGCAGTTCCCGACCCCCGATGTCAAACAACCGTGCCGTGCCGGTATCAAAGTCAAACCCAACGATCACATTCGTATAGCTCACCACAGGGTTCGGTATCGCCTCTATCTTCACCTTCTCCTTCAGCGGCTTCTCCCTGTCCTTGAGCTTCACCACCCAGAAATCCTTGCCACCGTAGTTCATCTTTTTGTCCCGTGAGATCTTCGCTCCCGGCTTTGGGCCGAGGTTCTCCACTGCCGTGGCACCTCCCTGTCCTCCACCTGCACTGCCTCTGCCAGAGTTGGATGGGTTCAGCAGGCTGCCTGTTGGCGAATTCACACCAAGCTTGAAGGCCGAGTCGTTGTTCCTGCCGATGGCATCGTTTATCCCTTCTGTTGCAGAACTTATCTGTTCGCCTACTGCATCATTTACCCGTGCGGCGGTATC
>NZ_JAVDVI010000030.1:0-8483 GCF_031456785.1 Flavobacterium arsenatis | reverse complement strand
TCCGTCAGCCGGTTCAAATCGTCATACACATAGCCGTACTTCCTTAACGTATTGTCCCCATAAGTACGCCAGAACGTCTCGGAGATGTTCCCGTTATACAGCGGACTTACAGTCTCCCAAACACTGTGCTCAACCGTATTGTAGTTCAGCTTGAAGGCAAAGAGATCGGCGGGATCCCCCTGCTGGGAAAGCGAAAGCACATCGTTGATCCCCTTGAGCCACCCGCGGATGTTGTAGGCAAGGAGCGAAACAGCACGAAACAGGGGCAATATTTTTCATCACTAACTCTGATACACAAGGTCGGGTTATTCATCATTATCTTCAATTTAAGAAACAATTTTAAACAAAAAAGATGAGCATTACTGCTCATCTTTAAATTATTTCTTGCTGATATTTGTTCTATTTCAATATGCTAGAAATGCAAAACCTAATATCACTAACTCTGAAACACTACCAAGGCTTTAAAATAAAAAAACAACCCGAAGGTTGTTTAGTTTTTGACTTCTGTAATACTATAATATTTGATTTTCTGCGAATGTATTATCAAACGATTAAGCACCAACACATCCTCATACATTACTCTCTCATCCCAGGGAATGTTAATCTATGCTCATCTTTATAACCCTTTTGTTTTCGTAATACATTCAGAATACTATCGGCTTTCATTTCATTTTTTTCAACACCTATTCCTTTGCGATAAATTTCTTCTAAATAGACTTGTCCAGAAACACTTCCCATTTCTGCTCCTTTCTTTAAATAGTAAAGGGCAAAATCTTTGTTAGCTTCTGGTAAATCACTGAATTTTTTTATTGTAAATTTCTTTTTATTAAAAACTTCTATCATTTGTACGAAAACCATCACGCTTGCTTTTGGATTTTGTTCATTTGCCATTAATATTGAAAATGGTAAAGATTCATAATTAAGGGTATCATTACTACTTATATCAAGAAAGACACCATATGATTCAATATTTTTATCGTAAACTATTTCTTTCTTTAAACCATTAATATTTAGTTGTGACGACGAAATGGGATTTTCCTTTTCATTATTACACGAAATCGTAGCAAGTATAGAAAAGATTAATATTTTTTTAACGTTTTTCATTTTATAAGATTATTAATTTTTAAAATCACCCGTACCTACAACACTACCATTATTGAAAATGTTAAATTGACCAGATTTTTTTCCATCAACACCAATGTAGGGCTCATAATTAGGAAATAATATACCATTGTCTGATGGCCAAGAAATTAGATTATCGGGTGCCCATATAGTAGCTTTAGTATGAATTAGTGATAAGTTAAACGCTAACCCATCAGGTGTATTATGACCTGTATTACAGCTAAAAAGCTTAATTGTTACTGGCTTCCCATTTTCATAACTACTTTTATATAATGGGCTTGTAGCCATTAGATGTTCGTGGAATGCATAAGCATTCATATGTCCGTTAATTCCATTATTACTACCATGACTTACCCAGATTACTGTATTATTTTCGGGAGTAAATTCATTACTTACAGTATTTAAAATATTCACTTCTTCAGGTTTAATATTACCTACTAAAACCTCTCCTTTTTTATTTATAGTCTTCCTTTCATTGCTGTTATTCTTATTTTTTCCTTTTGGCTCACCCTCGCTTTCAGAATCTTCATTTGTACCTGCTTCACTACCATCTGCATTTAGTCCTTGATTGGACATAGCTGCTTCAAATGAACCGCTTTTATATTTGCCTGTTTCCCAGTTGTAATCACTTTCCGTTGCCATCATACCATCTGGGTCAATAAAAAACACTGGGTTATTATAACAGTATGTATAAGGAGACCATCTTCTCGATACCTCCGCCAACGGGTCAATATTCATCCACCTACCAATCGCAGGGTCATAATTTCGTGCCTGATAGTCGTACCAGTTCAGTGATAGCTCGTCTTGGAACTCCTTCCCATTGTACTTATACTGGAACTTATTCCTTCCGACAGGCGTTGTATTTGGATTGTTAACTCTTTTTTCAATCCAAATATTTAAAACTTTTAGCTAAATCCAAATACTTGTCGAAATTTTCTCTCTTAATGTTATATAAAAGAATAGTTACTTTTCCATCTGAAAGAAATTTTGAAACTCTGCCAGTATGTCCAGTTTTTAGATTGTTTTCATTGTATTTTCTTTTGTCCCAATATGAACTTAGCTTGCTGTAAATTTCATCATCATTGGTTTCTTGTATCGTCCATTTTCCAGCAACACCTTCATTTTTATATCCAGAATAAATGTAAACAATCTGCTTATTAGCATATTCGAAATAAAATTCATTGTCAGATATCAACCACCCTTTTATATTTTTTGGAAGATTAAGTGAAAAATTTGTCGTGTAATAAACCTCATTATCAGCAACTGCATTTATTTTAGATTTATACACGAACTCATTATAATTCTTTAAATAAGTGAAATCCACAAAATCTGTATGAATGCTTTTTCCACAGTCAACAGATGTGCTACAAGAAACGAAAAATATTATTAATATGATTATTAGATACTTTTTCATTGTGCATTTATTGTTTTTATTGTTTCTTTCAATTCTGAAAATGGAATGGTAATAATAGGATTATTCCCTTTATTAGTATCAAAAAAAGCCGCTGTTGGAATAATTTCTACTTTAGGAGTTTGTCCAATTTGACTTGTAGATAAATGTTCTGTTTCTTTTTTATATCCGAGAATAACAGAAGGTTCAGTGTAACCCTTATTATTAGCTGGGGCGACATCTGCTCCAGAGCCCATTGCTTTACCAAACTCTTTTATATTTCCCGAACTATCAAATTTATTAGGATGCAAATGTACATCTGAAGTAGGAGTACTTCCATTTTCACTTAATTCAGCACGTGCACCAGCCCATTCTTTTGAACCAATTTCACCAGCCTTTGCACCAGTTACAATTTCCGACTCTCCATTTGTTCCTCTCATAAATCCTTGCTCAGTAAATGATTTATTTTCCGCATCATTGCTATATATCTTACTCATTTTATCACTTTCAGAGTCAGAAAACGCACTTACAACATGCCCTTTTTCAATAGCACTTTGCACCTTAGATTCTTTTTCACTTTTTGTTAAGACCATTTTCTTATCCGTCTTGCCATCCTCAACGTGCTTAACATGTTTGCCATTCAAATTATAAAAATCAGTCGGCGGTGTTGCAAACATTCCATCTGGGTCGACAAATATCATAGGATTATTATAACAGTAAGTATAAGGCGACCATCTTCTCGAAACCTCCGCCAACGGGTCAATATTCATCCACCTTCCAATCGCAGGGTCATAATTCCTCGCCTGATAGTCGTACCAGTTCAGTGATAGCTCGTCTTGGAACTCCTTCCCATTGTACTTATACTGATACTTATTCCTTTCAACAGCCTCCAAGATAACAAAACCATCACCACCGTGCCCCCTCACATATTCATATTTCTCACCCGCATAGTTGCTGTGCTTCATCCCAAACGGATAGTAGTGGCTCTCCTCCATGATCACCAACGGGGAGGTCAATTCCGGACGGCTGTAGCTCAGCCTGATGTTCCCTAGATGGTCTGTATAGTTGTACACATACTTGAACTTGCCGTCTGTAACGCTAACATACCCCTCGGCCGTTGGGAAAAACTGCAATTTATCGTCAACATACTGGAAACCGCCAATGTACTCCGTCTGCTGATAGATATCTGGCACCACCGTCTTGTCCGTCACTACCTTGCCAAGCTTCACCCCTAGGGCATTGTAAAGATAATCAATTGTCTTTAAACCGTCCTTGTCAAATTCAATCCTTGTGGGGAGGTTCAGGTGGTTGTAGGTGATGTTCCATATCCCCTTGTTCCAGTCCCTGGTCATGTTCCCGTTATCGTCGTATTCATAATCGGGCTTGTCCGGCCCCTGAGGATTCTGCCCGTCCCTGAAGCCGTTGAAGCTGTTGGTGGCATCCACAACACGATCAAGGCGGTTGGAGTTGGGAAGGTACGTATAGATGAGGTTGTCGATATGGTAGGGCGAATTGCCGTCAACGTCCGAAAATCCGTTGCGTTCCAACCTCTCTATGTTCCCATTCCTGTCATACCTGATTTCCTCGTTGTAAGCATTGGTAACCTGATGTTCTGGGTTTCCTAGGTCGGGCTTCTGGTAGATCGCCTCCGTCAGCCGGTTCAAATCGTCATACACATAGCCGTACTTCCTTAACGTATTGTCCCCATAAGTACGCCAGAACGTCTCGGAGATGTTCCCGTTATACAGCGGAGATTGTGTTCAGCATTATCGGGGCGGTCTTGCAGATGGTTGTGGGGTTGGTGGCAATGCTTTTCGTTGGGGTTCGATGGATTTGGAAAAGGTTTTAAAAGAAAAAGACAGCACTAAGGCTGTCTTCTTGTCTATTTGTTTTTGTACCGCTCTGGATGCTTTTTAACAAATGCGGGAACGGTATTTTCGTAATCGATAATTTCTTTTACAAAATTTAATAACTGCTTATTATCTTCTACTTTTATACCGTTTCTATAAGTATTAAAATATTCTCCTAAGCACAAAGTATCTATTTTTGATTTATTATAAATTAAGATTTTAATTCTGGAATCTATTCCTGACGAATCATTAGATATTTGATATTGATTGAATAAGTTCATAAAGGTTTTGACTTGTTGCTGGTCATCTATTTTTTTGTAATTAATTTTCTCTTTTGATTTGTCTTCATAAATTTCACTACAAGAATAACTATAGGGAGTACTAATATTAGGTCCCATATAATAAATTTCCAGATATTGTGATTCTTTTTTGTTATCACAATTTAAAAAAAATGAGCAAAACAAATAGATAATTATATTTTTCATAATACATTGTGTTTTATATATTTATTTCTTTGGTATGTTAGATGTTGGCGAAATTGTGGGTACAGGGATGCCTCTGTGATTAAATCTCGTAGTTCCCATTAAAGGAATTTCTCCATTTTTGTATGCCGTTTTTTGTTCAGAGCCCGTTATTACCCTTGCCTCTTCTTTATTGATATATTGTTTATCTGCTGTAGTAGAAGCTGCAAGCTTTTTCCCTGGCGACAATGCACCTTGTAGAGCATGGTCTGATTCATGGTCTAGTACTGTGGCAGGTGATAAAATATAATTATTTGTGGTTTCCAAACCTAATTCGGGATTCCACGTAATAATATTATAATCACCATTTATTGAATTTTCCTGAGTACTATCTACTCCCTGCACTACATCAACCATAATATCGTCATTTTCTGCTATCGCCTTCATTGAGTCACCACCGCCATTTCCAACATTATGATTATAGGCATCTACAAAATCTCTCACAAACTGATTGTCTGGTAATGCAGTAGAATTTCCATCAAATATAAATTCTTGCGCTTTACCATCTTTATCTATATAATTTATTCTAAAATCATCAGCTTCCATTCCATCTGGGTCAATAAACCTTATTGGATTATTCAATGCATACGTATATGGACTAAATCTTCTACTTGTCTCCGCCAACGGGTCAATATTCATCCATCTCCCAATAGCAGCGTCATAATTCCTTGCCCCGTAGTCGTACCAGTTCAATGACAGCTCGTCTTGGAACTCCTTCCCGTTGTACTTATACTGATACTTATTCCTTTCAACAGCCTCCAAGATAACAAAACCATCACCACCGGGTCCCCTCACATATTCATATTTTTCACCCGCATAGTTGCTGTGCTTCATCCCAAACGGATAGTAGTGGCTCTCCTCCATGATCACCAACGGCGAGGTCAATTCCGGACGGCTGTAGCTCAGCCTGATGTTCCCAAGGTGGTCCGTATAGTTGTACACATACTTGAACTTTCCATCTGTAACGCTAACATACCCTTCGGCCGTCGGGAAAAACTGTAAGGTATGGTCTATATACTGAAATCCGCCAAGGTAGTCTGTCTGCTGATATATATCTGGCACCACCGTCTTGTCCGTCACTACCTTCCCAAGCTTCATCCCAAGGGCATTGTAAAGATAGTCAATTGTCTTTACACCGTTCTTGTCAAATTCAATCTTTGTCGGAAGATTAAGGTGGTTGTAGGTTATCTTATGGATTCCTTTATTCCAGCCCTCGATCATATTGCCATTGGAATCATAGAAATAATCCGGCTTGGTTGCCCCATCGGGGTTCTGGCCGTCCTTGAAGCCATCGATGCTGTTGGAATAGTCCAGGACAGTTTCCAACTGGTTGGAGTTTGGGGCATAGAGGTATTGCAAATCGTCAATTATGTAGTAACCTTCATCGCTGTCAAGGTAGCCGTTGCGTTTCAGGTCTATTATGTTGCCGTTCCTGTCATATTGCAAGTACTCGTTGTAGGCAAAGGTATGGGGATTTATAAGTTCAGGTTTCTGGTAATAGGCTTCCGTCAGACGGTTCAGGCCGTCATACTCATAGCTGTACTTTCGCAATATATTGTCAGAATGGGTTGTCCAATAGGTCTCGGCGATGTTCCCATTGAACAGCGGTGTGCTCATGCCCTCCACTTCATTGTAGCCAATCTTAAACGCAAAGAGGTCCTTCGGCTTCAGCGGGTCGGTGTCGCCTTGTGTCAAATCTTCAATCTCGTTGATCCCCTTGAGCCACCCGCGGATGTTGTAGGCAAGGAGCGAAACAGCACGAAACAAATAAACCCATGTTCCCGCCATCCTTCCTTCCCGATGAAAAATCGGGATTCCCTCCTGTCGGGGCTAGGGGATCATCTGCAGGCTTCTTGGAAACCTTCCATCACCGGTAGCAAAAACCAACAGGGGCGGTCTTGCAGATGGTTGTGGCGTTGGTGGTAATGCTTTTCGTTGGGGTTAGATGGATTTGGAAAAGAATTTAAAATAAAAAAACAACCCGAAGGTTGTTTTGTTTTTGGACTTCTATACTAAATAAATGATTTTCTGATAATATTGAATGAATAATTAAGCCATCAACACATCAGATACATTACATTTTAATTTGATTCATCACCTTTATTAGTATAAAAACCCTTTTCACTTGTAATAATATCTTTTATAATCAATCCTTTTCCATAACAAAAAACAATTTTTCCAATTGGCTTTTGACCATCGTAAATCGTCCTGTAATTCAAATTAGCATCATCAAAGACAATCCAATCGCCGACATGAAAACCGTTATTATACTTCCATTGCATCGTTTTTATGTAAAAATTAGTATTCAAATATGAAATAACTATTATGATAATAAGCGCAATGCTTAAAAAATATTTTTTTTTATTTTTCATAAATCTTGTTTTATTTATTTGTTCCTATTTGATAATGTGGAGTTATAGTTTCACCATTCCTACTTATATTCATTGGGTAAGCATAGTTTGGTTGCCATCTACCTGCAACTCCTAAAGGACCTGCGGCAACCATGTATGTAGCCTGCTTAGCAAAATTACCTGACCTCATAGCTGAATTAGTTTCTCGAATATTTGCATACATTGAAGGGTAAGATGAATTTGGCTGACCTCCTACATCAACATTTTTAAAATTACCAAGACTGGATAATGTAGTAGTAAATGATTTTTTTAGCCCCTTACCGTCTGGGTCTTTCCCAGTATTACAACCATAGAAATAAGCATTACTTGTTCCGTCATCCTTCCAGTTAAAATTAATACTGGACCAGCCACTTACACTCAATTGACTTGATGTACTTGAGGCAACTCTACCATTTCCAAGATTATCTCCTTCATTATATAACGCATTTTTACTCGCAGGTCTGCTACCTATTGGCCCATCCAAACCTGCATGTGACCAAATCCCAAACTCCTTAGTTTGTCCATATTTACCACTATATTTAGCAACCGTTTTTTCGACATCACCCTCAAGTTGTCCTAAATCAGATATTTCCCTGTAAACACCTATATCTCCTTCTCCAAACTCACCTGAATTTAGTAGTTCTTTTGCGTGTGTTAACAATGAATTCCAAAACATACTATTGTCTTCCTTATTATCTGATTTAACATAGTAGAATAGATAAACATCTTCACCATTCGGGTCTACGAAAAATAGTGGACTATTAAGTGTGTAGTTATATGGACTATAAGAATCCCATTTTCCTGCCATCGGATCCATATTCATCCACCTTCCAATTGCAGGGTCGTAATTTCTCGCTCCATAGTCATACCAGTTCAGTGACAGCTCGTCCTGAAACTCCTTTCCATTATACTTATACTGATACTTATTCCTTTCAACAGCCTCCAAGATAACAAAACCATCACCACCGGGTCCCCTCACATATTCATATTTTTCACCCGCATAGTTGCTGTGCTTCATCCCAAACGGATAGTAGTGGCTCTCCTCCATGATCACCAAGGGGGAGGTCAATTCTGGACGGCTGTAGCTCAGCCTGATGTTCCCAAGGTGGTCCGTGTAGTTGTACACATACTTGAACTTTCCATCTGTAACGCTAACATACCCTTCGGCCGTCGGGAAAAACTGTAAGGTATGGTCTATATACTGAAATCC
>NZ_JAVDVI010000029.1:0-8513 GCF_031456785.1 Flavobacterium arsenatis | reverse complement strand
TTGCTTATAATTTTCTGCCGAAAAAACCTTCTTTAAAATACGAAACAATTAAAACTAACCAATTAGCGGTCTTTTATTAATCGAGTTCAGGTTAAAAAGATGTTTTTATTCTCATAGCTTTCCGCTAATCCTTCTAGAATACAAATTACAATATCCTCGGTGTTGGAAAAACTTAAATTTATTTTATACTATTTACAAAAAAACCGCTCATTGCTGAACGGTTATAAAATGTTATTCAATAGACATCGGTTTATCTTCTGCTAGACATTCTTTGCAAATGGTAATTATTTTATAAAAATCCATTATTCTACGATTCATCGGACTATGTAATCGCAAATTCATTTCATACTTTTTGCCTTTCCATTCAATAAAATTATCATACGGAAGTTTAGTTTCCATTTTTGGGATATGAAGGTCTATTTGCTCTTCAAAAACAGCTTGTATTTGCTCTGTTTGTTCTTTGGATAAAGCAAAATCTTTAAACGTTTCTTCTATCTTATCCCCTACTATGGGTTTTAGAAGGTTTGCATAAAAAGGAACAAGGGTGCTGAATACGCTACCAATACTAAAGGATTTATATTTTTCTTGATAGCTAAATGTTTTATTATGATCTTTATCATAATAAGTTTCATTTGAAATTTTTATACCATTCATTATTATTATTTTATAAATTTTACAACTACTTCTGTTCTTAATATTTCTTTACTTGGTTCAAAAATCGCCTTTTCAAACCCATTTTTCTTAGCCCATTTTCCTGTGAAAGTTTCAAAAGATGCTTTTTCATAAGAAATTCCTTCATCTACAGCTTTCCAAAACTGGGTGAGGTTGATGGATTGACCTCCATATTGCTTGTAATAACTTGGATTGGTTACCCATACACCAAAACTTCCATCGACTGTTCCAAATTTAGGGTTGTTTTAATGAATACTTAAAAAATAACCGCTCATTGCTGAGCGGTTAAATCAACTAAAATGGAATATTGTTTTTTACACGATGGATATGCTCCTCTACCAAAGCTTTAAAATTCCAACCATTGGGTTTAATTAAAGGTTGTGACCCGCCTTTTGCCAAAAAAGGCATAATCAAATACACTTTGGGATCCTCTTCAGTTTCATCTAAAAATATTACACTATAACAACTATTATATACGCTAAACGCAAAAAATGGTCTATCTACTTTTTGATTTGTGCTTTCTAGTTCTTCTTTGGCAATGTTTTGAAGCTCGCCTAAACCCTCTCCTAAATCATCGAAGGCAAAGTTATTAAAATCACCTGCTAAAAATAGAAACTCTCTAAATGCTTTTGGAAACTCTTTCCCTTTATTGAACTTATTTTCTAATTCAACTATCTTTTCTATCGATAGAGGCCTATTTTTAAATCCATCTAAAACTGGATTTTCAACTATTGTGTTTAAATATTGTATTGTCATTTTATTTAATTTTTAATTTTTCTTTTAAACGTGCTGTACCTTTAATTGTCTCATCACTATACACTATAATTTTCACTTTTTTACCTTGTGTTTTTAGGTAATCTTCAAGCATTACAAATTCTCTTCTACAACTGCCACAGGTTTTAAAGATGTTTTGGGTTTCTATGATAAATTCATCTCCTTTATTGATATGATTTCTCAAGAAATTGAAAATGTATTTTATTTCGCTGTCGTAGTTTCTAGGATTACCCGAAAAATCACTTGCCCCTTTTACAAATGCTTCAAAGTTATCATAATCATCTAAAATATCAATTGCATTTGGTGGTAAATCAGGCGGGTTTCCAAAAGAAGTTATTAATTTGTCTTTATCCCCAGAAATTGAAAACTCTACTATTTCATCAATTTTTTTTCCTTGGTTAAAAATAGTGGTCTTAAACTCTGCTTGGTTAAACCCTCTTCGTAAATTAGGGTATTTGTCTAAATATTTAAAATACAATTTTCTTAAACTTGTTGGATATAAAAGCTTATTTACTATTTTTTCTTCCCATAATTTATTAACCAAATTCACATCTTGAAATTTTGGTCTTGTTAACATAAAGTCATCAACGTGTTGGTAAACTTTTTTCAACCCTGCAATCTTATACAACTCCCCAAACAACTCATCATATTGTTTTCTAAAAGCACCATCAGATTTCTCAATTGCTTCTCTCGCACTCTTCTTCAACCCTACTTTTAACGAAGCTGTCAATTCGCCAGCCAAGGTTAAAAGCTCTAAGTAAAACAGAAAATGAGATAATTCTTTGTAAGGACTTTCGTTTCGTAAATCTGTAATTTTGAGCAGTAAATTAAGAGAACCACTGGTTAGCTCTACAACTCCAGCAGCTCCTTTTATGTAACGTAATATATTACTCGCCTGTACCACTTTTTCTATCCCATCAACACCTTTGGCTACTTGAGCTAGCTTATTAAGCTTGGTAAGATGCCTAAACTTGGCAATATTTCCCACTCCTGATAATGTGGTTAAAATATCAAGCTTTTATTGTGTTGTTGTTTTTAACTATTTCAAAGAGCTTTTAAACTAAAAACCACCCGAAGGTGGTTAGATATGCATTAAAAATACTTCTTAAATCTATCTTCTTTACTTACATAATGTTTAAAATCATCAAAATCATCTTTACGCCAATTGTTTTTAATATGTTTTATCATTTCCTTTATAATATTTTCATCTTCACAATGATCTAAAACAGAAATTGCAATCAACCATGATGGTTTAAATGTTCTAAATTCTATTTTTACATTTCTATCAGCAATTAACTCTTCAAATAATAGTTTCTTAAATTCAAGTATTCTTGAGGCAAAGACTGGATAATATCCATATTCTCCATATGGCGAGGGTGTTTTGTTAAAATTATTTAACAATTCTTGATTTGAAAATTTATTAATATTTTCATTTAACTCTATTAAATGTTTCATAATTCTAATATTTATTAAATTCGTTAATTCTGTTTAAGATATTTTTGTCTGTTATTACAGTTTTTCTCGCAAGAAACTCTAACTCATTTTTAAAATTCACTTTTAATTGTTCAATTACTTTTGAATTATCTCCTTTTAAATTCTTCACAAAATCAATTTCTTTGGTGTAAGCATTTAATTCTGTTGTAACTCTATAGTTTAAATCAAATAAAGATTCCATACCCAAGAAACCTTCAGCTTCATCATCAAGAAAGTGTGTAAATTCATGTTCCCATCCAGAGATAGAAGCCTCTTTGTGTATGTGTATTTGACCTGGATTGCCTTTTGATAAACCTGGTGAATACCCTAATGTTTCGGTTTCTTTGTAAATAATCTCGACTTTTTTCGAGTTTAAAATATTAATGATTTCATTCAATCGTTCGGGATGTGATTTATATGCCGCTCCTAAAATATCAGCTACAGGATCGGCGATCGAATTTAATTGTTTAAATCTATTGTCTGCGTTTTTTCTCAACTCATCAATAACCTCATCAATCTGCTTCGCCTCCTCAGCATTTTTAGCTGTTTTTCTAAGATCATCTTCATGTTTCAAAATCTCTTTGGCATTTTTCCTTATTCCATTATGAATGGCAGCTGTTAACTCTCCTCCCAAAGATAGCAATTCCATATAAAACAAAAACTCATTAAGAGCTTTGCCTATTTGGGTATCTTTGAAACCTGTTAGCTTAAGCAAAATATTTATCGTACCGCTTGATATTTCTACGACAGCTGCCGTTGCAACTACAGTAGATTTTGCAGTGGCTATAGCTTTACCCGTTTTACTCACGAAAGATAGTTTTTGTGCTTTGGTGGCTATTTTTGCCAAATGTCTGAACTTGGCAATATTTCCCACTCCTGATAAAGTTGTTAAAATATCAACCGTATATTCTCCTGTGGTTACTACATTGCTCCAAAAAGTTTTAAGTTCGTTGGCATATAATACAAAAGCGGGTACCAAGGTTTCGTGCTTTAGGTCATCAAAAAGAAAGTCTTGTTGGTCTGTCTTTACGAGATAAATAGGATAATAGGGATGATAGCTTTCGGTTTCAGTAACTTTTCTGCTTTTGGTTGTCATTGCACCACCAGGGTCTTTTCCTATGTAGGTTTCATATTTGCCTGTTTCATAGGTTACAGCTAACGCTGTGTTTGTCTTTTCTACAACTTTTAGCGAAGTGAAATAAAAACCAATTGTTTTCTCTGATTGGTAGGGCAAAAATAGTGAGCCATCAGTGTTGCTATAAATAGGGTTGGTTGCTGGATCAGGAAAAATAAATGTGCTTTCTTTCCAAATTCTCCACAAAAACTTAACGAATGTCACAAAATTCTCGCCGTCTATTTTATAAAATAAATTAGATAATAATGAGGTTTTGTTCCTTGCTTTTCGGTTGATTAATTCAGATAGAAAAATGTACTTGCTTTGTGAGCTTTCCGCTAATCCTTCCAAAATCCTAATTACAATATCGCCCATGAACTAAAAAACCACCCGAAGGTGGTTTAAATATTATTCTAAAACATCTATTGAACCATGAGGGCCCAAAACATATAAAACTTCTGATGTTTCTGCATCTATGTGAACAATATATAATATAGGATTCATATATCCCTCCATATCAAAACATACAGAAAATACATCTCTTTCTTTATCTTCATATTTTCCAGAAAACATTTCTAATTTTTCTTTAAATTGAACTTTTTCTTCATGAATGAATATATAATTCCAATTATTCTTTTTTAAATATGTTTTTGCAATTTCTATTGCTTTTTCTTTTGTTATCATCTTATTTTAAATTTAAAAGGTTATCAATATTTACTTCTTGTCGTTTTTTTGGTATTTGAGAAATACTGAAATTAAAATCTGCTCTTAAAGGATTATCTAAATTATCTGATATACCATAAGTCTCATAGTAATAATTCATATAACCTTTTGCATCAATTAACTCTTTTCTATTCAAATATTGTTTATGCTCCATTAACTTATCAAAAACATATCTTTCTCTTGTTATTAAACCATCAACACCTTTTAAATTATAATAGTTTTTTATTCCTAAACTTTTGCAATGGTTAAAGTGCAAAAATTCATGTAAAAACTCTAATATCGTTGCATTTTCTCTTAAAACCAATTTCATTTTTAAACCATCAGTTATAAACATAGCAGCATTATGAGGTTCCATAATAACAGTTTTTCCTGATGGATAAAAATACCCCTCTACATCAAAAAGTCCTTTTTCGTTACCGATTTGAAGTTCTACTTTATTTTTAGTAAGAAATGATTTTATTTTAGATATAGCAACCTCATCTAAAATTTGCCCTGCTAATCTTCCTCTATTCAGTAAAGAAACTTCTGCCACATCAAACAACTCATCCAACAACTTTTGTTTCCCTACCTCGTCTATTTCGCCTTTTTCAATAAGGGTATCGAGTTGTTTTTCTAGATTGTCGCTTTGTTCAAGAACTTCTTTGGCACTTTTTTGCAACCCATTTTTTATGGCAACAGTAAGTTCGCCTGATAAAGATAATAATCCTTCTTATGCAAATGAAAAAAACCACCCGAAGGTGGTTATTATTTTAATAACTTCCATCAACTTCTATGTACCCATGTGGTCTTGAGTAGTATAAAATTTCATAAGTTGTGGCATCTACATAACAGGAACAATAATAGCCTTCTATAGCACTAGTTATTTCACCATTTTCATCTCGAGAAATTATTTCATCTGGGAAATAAAAGAAAACTCTATAAATTTCTCTTTTTTTGTATTCTCTATCTTCAATTTCTTCTTTGTCCCAACATTCTATACCTATTTCTTTGTCATAATCTAACCATCCAATGGTTTTCATATTCTTTTTTACTTTTTCTATGATTTCTTCTTTTGTCATTATTTTGTGATTTTAATTTTATTAATTTCTATTCCTGCTCTTTGTAATTTATTAATTACGGGTGAAATATTTTCTTCATAAGCATGTTTTAATTGTTCCTTATTGAATTTTTTAGCTTCTTTCATTACTTGATTATATACATACATTTCACGTTGGTATTGTCTTGTTAAATGTTGTTCTGGAGTGCCTCCTACAGATTTCCATCCTTTAATGTATTCTTCTTTACCAAGTTTCATAAACTCTTCAAGGTGTTTAAATTCATGAAAAATTTCGTATTCTGTAACTCCTTTTTTTACAAATATTTCCATTGTAAAGGGGTTGAACCCTGCTTGTCCTCCTTTTAATGTATCATTTGTTTCATCAATAATTTTAAGGACTGCTTTTCCGTTACTTATATCCTCTATTTTGCTTATCCAAAGCTTTATTTCTTTTCTTCCTAACTTTTGCCCTCCTAAAAAACCTTTTCCACCAGGTCCAGTTAAAGGAATATCCCATTTAGCAAGGAAATCTATCTCTGCCACAGTCTCCAAATGAACTAACAATTCATCCGCTTCTTTTCGAGCAACTTGACCTTGCTCAACTAAATCATCAAGTTGTTTTTCTAGCTTGGAAAGGTCTTCTGATTTTTCTACAAGTTTCTTTGCACTTTTTTGCAACCCATTTTTTATGGCCACAGTAATTTCGCCTGATAAAGATAATAATTCTAACCAAAACAGATATTCTTGCAGAGATTTGCCTGTAGCTGTGTCTTCAAAGCCTGTGAGTTTTAGTAATGTATTGGCTACTCCACTGGAAACTTCAACAATTCCTGCTCCAAGTTTTATTTTTGCAATCAAGCTTCCAGCTTGTCCAAGTTTTGCTAAATGTCTGAATTTTGCCAAGTTACCAATGCCGGAAAAAGTCGTTGCAATATCTAAAACATACTCGCCTGTTTTAATGAAATTATGCCAAAAGGCTTTGTTTTCGTTAGCATAAAGTAAAAATGCTGGTATAATGCTGTCAAAAACAATAGTAGTTTCTTGTTTTTCTACATTCTTTATAAAGATCGGATAAAAGGGGTGATAGGTGTAGTTTTCTATTATTTCCTTTTCCTTAAAATCATCTACCCAAACACCATCTTCTGTTTTTCTTCTTATAGGCTCAACTATTTTTTTGCCGGTTTCATAATCCACAATTATTTCTTGATTTACAAAATCTACATTGGCATTGCTAAAATAAAAACCTGCCCATTTTTGAGATTCATAAGGCAAGAAAATAGGGCCATTTGTGCTTTTAAATTCAGGATTTTTTTCTATGTCAGGAATCGTAAAGCGTGATATTTTCCAAATGTTGTATAGAAAAAGTATCATCTTTTGGTTATTTTGGCCATCCACTCGATAAAGCAATCGTTCCAAAAGCGGTTTTTTGTCTCTAGTTTTTATATGGATAAGGTTGCCTAAAAAGATGTTTTTATTCTCATAGCTTTCCGCCAAGCCTTCCAAAATCCTAATGACAATATCCTCGGTATTCGGCCCAAAATTGGTGACAGAATGTTCTAATAATGTCGTCAAGACGTCCCACAAAAAGTTGCGGTCTATTTTTTTAAATAAAAATATAGGTACAAAATAGAGCGTCTCCATCATTTGGTTGTAGTTGCCAAAACGAAGATGGCTATTGAGATAATAGACATATTCGTCTATAAAAAGTTCTCTGGAGGTGCTGGTAGTAGGGTCGTCATCTATAAAATTATCTATATCGTGAAGGGCATAAAAAATCGTTTGATTCAAAAATTCTGCCATAGCTCCATAGCTCTTAAACTCAAGAGATAGAGCAACGTCTGATAACGAAATGCCACGTTCATAATAGGCATAACTTAATGTATAAGTCGTGGCTTTTATATCAAATCTTGGCAACAAACACACCAAACCAGGTTTTGCATCTTTTGTAAAAGTTACTTGCTTTTTTAATAATGAAAAAATGGTTTGTGCTGCAGACGACATCAGGGTTCTCAAAAACAAATCAGAAAGCCCCAAGTCATAGCCTTCATGGTCTTTAAAATTGAAAAGATAATTACCCTCATTTGCAACATCATTAGCAACATCATTAGGATGATAGGCAAAGTTATCGGGAAAAACTGTTACCTCTTCAAGAGAAGGTGCTATAATTATTAGGTTTAGATAATCATAATAAAAAACAGGTTCGGCATCAAGTGCTATCATCTTCAAATCATCGGGATCGAGGCTTTCCCAATCGGTTGATAGCTCCAAAGGAATCCTGCGAAACAAGTTATTGCTGTCGTTTTTCTTGATGTAATACTGCAGTGTGTTGTTTTGTGCCAAAATATAGAGGTTCCCTTCTATTTCTTGATCTAATTTTTTATATAGGGTTGCGTTTTCGAGTTCAAGCTTGTCAACAAAAATCAAATCGTCCTCGTGAGGAATACCAGCAATGGTATAGTCTAAATCAACTTTTGTGGCCATACGGCAGTTGCTTTTTTCAAAAGCTTCTTGCCTTCTGTGAAACTTTAAATAATCTATTATTTCTTTAAAATCGCTCATTCATGTTTTTGTTTTAAAAAAAACATCGGCAACGGTTTTGGCACCACCTGAGTAAAAGGCACTAAGGATAATGTCAACCAGCATCCCAATGATAAAGCCGGTATAATAACCAAGGGCATCAACAGGAACGCTAAGGTCTGCATTCCAAACAAAAAGTGCAAA
>NZ_JAVDVI010000028.1:0-13030 GCF_031456785.1 Flavobacterium arsenatis | reverse complement strand
GCTTATAATTTTCTGCCGAAAAAACCTTCTTTAAAATACGAAACAATTAAAACTAACCAATTAGCGGTCTTTTATTAATCGAGTTCAGGTTATAACGTTTTGGCGCTTGGCGAGGTTGCAAACTTCGTAACCGTTTATTTTCAGTTAAAGATAAAATTTCTTGCGGAACGCAAACGTGAATTTACCACAAAATTCGCAATCTTGCCAAACGGCTGTTAGCAGTAGTTTTTATATTAGCTCAAATTCTCCATTTTCTATTTCTGAATAAATATCGAAAAAACTTCTTTTTGAACAAATATAATATTCTTCAATCCATTTTCCGTTTAAATATATAAGGTTTAAGTAATCATTATTATTATTTTTATTTACAATGTTTAGATAGTCTTTTTCCATTGGTAAATACTCAAAATCAAAAATATTAAGGTTGTTTATTTCAAATATTATTTTGTCTTTAATATTTTGAATACTTGTGTTTTCTGGAGAGCTTGGAAACACATCAACTTCAATATCATTTTTGATATTTTTTATAAATCGTTCCAATTTCCAAAAGTAAAAATTTCGATTTCGATTTTTTCTACTATTTTTATTTGGTACTTCCTTAATATTTAGCTTTGAAATTAGTGTTATTTCATTTTTCATCTAGCCAATTTAATTGAAAATTGCTATAAGTTTTTGAATTCGTCATTTTGAGGTAAAATTACCGCTAACCGCTGTTGGCAGTAGTTCTTTATTTAGGTTTAATAGAAATTACACCACTTTCTATTTCCTCAAATATTTCCTTGAATGCAACATATTCATTAATATTCAAATCTCTAAAAAATGTCTTATCTATATCATTTCCGAAAGATGCTATTATTATTTCATTTTTATCATTTATCCAATAACTAGAAATTATACTATCAAAGTTTGCGACTGTTCCTTTCAAAATAATTTTTTTTAGTTTAGTTGTAATCTCTTTATTTTTAATAATCACATCTGCTACATATGTCAATTTAGCATTTTCATCTTTTGCTCTAAATGTAGATGGTTTTACGATGTTATATTTTGATATTAAGCCTTTTTTGGAGAAATTAATTTTAGGAATAATATAAAGAAAAGACTCATAAGTGGTTGTAGGAAAATTTGTTAATATAGAGTCTTTACTCTTTTTGACTCCAATATTTTGAATCCACAATTGCTTGTTATCAATTAGTTTAGATATGTAACCAAGTTCATAGGTTTTGCTTTTATCACCATCTATTTCTTTTGTTTGATATCTATATTCCTTGGAAATATAAAATCCATTGATTTCTGAAAAAATAATGGTTTCATTTATTTCACCTTTTAGTTTTCCTTTGATAATATTACCAAACATTTTTAATGAATCTCCGTTTGTTTCTATACGATATATAGTTTTAGCTCTTATTGTGTCATAACTTTTCAGCGTGTATGTTGAATTATTATTTTGAGCACAAAGTATTATAAATTTAAAAAACAAAAATGAAGTTAGTATTTTTTTCATTTGTCGTATTAAGTTATTGAATTTACGGTTCGTGTTTAAAATTAGTGCTAACATTTTGGGGCTTTGCGAAGGCGGGGATTTTTAGCACAAAAGTTCAATCGAAGAACGAAAGTTGAACATTGCACAAATGCCCAATCGAAGCCTTTCAGCCCCGCTTTTGACAATACCTTGTTAGTGGTTCGGGCTTTTTCTCGTTGTTAGTTTTCCGTTGTTTCAAGTTTCATTCTCAACAAAGGATATTCCTTTCTTTGGTCATCTTTATCTGTCCGTTCGTATGTTCTGAATCCTAGTTTTTCGTAAAACTTAACTGCATTTGTGTTTTGTTCGTTTACGTCCACTTTGTCGGCTTTTAATTCTGAAAAAGCAAAGTCAGTCAGCTTTCTTCCAAGACCTTTCCCTATATATTCTGGCGAAAAGAAAAGCATTTCTATTTTTCGTTCAGCGAGACCAATAAAACCTGCTACTTCGTCATTTTGTTTTAGACAATAAACTTCAAAATCATTAAAATTGAATGTCTGTACAAGTTGTTTGATTTCTTCAAAGTCGGTTGGATTTAGAAAGTCGTGAGTTGCTAATACAGATTTTTCCCAAATGTTAAGAATTTGTTCTCTGTCTTTATCTGTATATTTTTCTATTTTGAAACTTTGATTTGTTGTTGTTTGGTCTATGTCCTTTCTTTCAGTCATTCTTTAATTTTTATTGTTCCGTTCTTATATAAGTCTAATGCTTTTTGCAAAATGTTTTCAATTGTCTTTATAGGTAAATCTTGGTTTGGATTAATTCTAAAAATTTTCATTCGTGAACGGTCGCCTTCCTCCAGTTCGGGGTAGTTAAGATATTTTCCTTCTACCATAAGAATATACGGTTCGTCAGTCTTTTTATCTGTCCATAAATAGCAAAACATTTTTTTCTTATAACAGAAGCAGGGCATTCCCCACTTCTGCGTTTCAGTAACATTTGTGTCTTGGTCAAGAATAATACTTCGCAATGCAAGCAAACAACTCTTGTTTGGCTCTTCTTTATTCAGATAGTAGTTATGAAGTTGGTCAATCATTTTATCTATTTTACAGCAATTAAAAAGTCAATTTCTGCGTCTGCTGGATTTTGTGCATTTTCGCCAAAAACTTCAAAGTCTGCTGTAAACACTCTGTTTAAATCCATTTCCCAAATTTCTGTCCATTTGTTTACTATAAGTCCTTTCATTAAATCTCCTTTGGCAGATAGTTTTACATAGTTTCCACCGTCAAACGACTTGCCAATCATTCCGTTGGGAATGTCGTTTAAATTTTCCACTCTGCAACCCAAAATTGTCGTGTATGGTTTTGTGTGGTCGCTTTCGTAATCTGTGTATATGGAATATACCGTGCTATCAATTCTGTTTGGAATTGCTTCCAATATTTTGTTATTCATAAACTTACTCCACAAATCTGCAATATCTTTTGCAGCCTGATTGTTTTCGTTTGTGGTTCTTACAGCAATGCCGATTACCTTAAAAGGCTCAATTTTTACTTTGTCCATTTTTGAAATATTTTTTAGTTAAGCCACAAAACTAAAATGGTGTTGCGACAGCCCTATGTCAAGGGTTGTGAAAAATATTTTTCCTTGCAAATTTCAAAATATTCTTGAAGTGTCATTTTATGTGGTTCAAACTGTTCATTAAGTGTTGTCAGGTTTTGAATTCTGTCCAAACGAAATGCCCTAAAATCTTTCCTTAATCTGCAAAATGCTATGAGCAACCAATTTTCTTGTGTGCTATAAATGGCAAAAGGTTCAATTGTTCTTTCCGTTGTTTGGTTGGTGTCGGGTGAATGATATTTTATTTTGACAAGGTTGAAATTTGTCAAGGCTAATTGTAATGTTGATAGATAATTACTTGTTCTGTCGTTGGCTGCATTTTGTCTAAATACAGTTCGGTTGGAAAGTAAGTTTGCTTTGTCTTTAGTGTTGTTGCGTAAAACAGATTTTATTTTGTTTATAGCTGCTGAATATTCTTTTACAAACGAAGCGTCTTTATTTTTTAAAATAAGTTGTTCGGCTGTAATTAACGCATTGGCTTCGCTTTCGGTAAACATTACAGGTGGTATTCTGTAACCCTCCATTAAAGAATAACCTTTCCCGTCTTCTGTCAAAATAGGAACACCTGCTTGTTCTAGTGCTTTTATATCTCTATAAATTGTCCTGTTACTTACTGAAAATTTATTCGCTAATTCCGAAGCTGTCAAAAGTCGTTTCGTTTGCAAAATTGTTAAAATTGCAGTTAGTCGTGAAAGTCGTTTTATGTCGTTATTGTCGTCCATTTTTTATCTGTTCGGGTTTGCACGAGGTCATCATAGCCTGACCGCTAACGGTTTCGGGCTTGGCGAAGTGGCGAAAATCGAAGCACAAATGTTCAGTTTTGCACAAAAGTTTAATCGAAGAACTGCCGTTGAATTTAGCACTAAACCCGCCATTTCGCCAAACTGCTGTTGTGCGTTCGCTTTTATTTTCCAATTAGTTTATTTGTCATTTCATTTCCGTGTTTTTCAATGTCCGTCAATGTCCATTTTGGCTCACGAAGCATTATTTTCTGTTTCAAACTTTCGTATGTATTTGTGTTCAGAAAATAAGATTTTTTGCCATCTGGTGGCAAGTTCCAAAGGCGTGAGTTTGTGTTGTTGCTTATTAAACACAAGTTTCCAAATTTATCTACATTTGTTTGTCCTAACGGTTCTAATCCTTCTAATGGATTTTGTGGATAATAATGTTCAACAGAGCTTCTAAATGTAAACTTGAAATTGTCGTCATTTTGGTCTTGCCAAAGCAAAAAGTCAAGATAATTAAAAACAAAATTTTCCACGCTTGTGCCTTGGTCAAGTTTGCTTATGTCAAGGTCGTCCTCAGTGTTTTTTGTTATTCCTAAATTGGTATAGATAATCTCAAAGTAATCTTTCGGTGAATTTGCTAAAAAACGGTCAAACAAGAATGATTTTGCTAATGTTTTTAAATAAGTTGTGTATTTGTCCGATTCCATTTGTCCAAAGTTTTCAAACGAATATTTCAAAGTTGCATTTAGCCAATGTTTATAGACAAGTGTTGGTGTTGAAACGTGAAACATTGCTAACAACATTAAAATTGTTTTATTGTTGGCATCATCATTTAGTTCATCAACACCAAAAGAATTGACATAGCTGACTTTGTTACCATTATACCATTTCAACCTTTTTAAACTCCAATTATCTGTGCCATTTAAGAATTCTCTTTTGATAACATAGTTGTCAAATAGAAACTTGCATTTCAGTAAATTGAATGCAAATGTTTTTACAAAATTTGCTTTGTCGGTTTCATTTTTTAATGTATCTTCAAATGTATCTAAAAGCCGTTTGTCGTCAAGTGGAATGTCTGTTTTAAGTTGAACTCTCAAAACGTGCAATAAGAAGTTTGGAAAATTGATAACAGAATTAAATCTGTCGGGGTTTTCATTGTCTTGCTCATTTTTATTTTGAAAAGTTTTTTGTCCTTTTAGAATGTCAAAAGCGGATAACTTCTGATTATCTGAAATTTGATTATTGTTGAGTTTTGCAGTTAAATCATCAAAAGATTTTATTTCAAGTTTGTTCCAATCATTATTGCCAAAAATTTGATTTCGTTCGGGAACCGTAAAGCCGTATTGTACATATTTTTCCATATTGGAACAAGCTTCCCAAACTTGATTGAATGTTTTTGTTTCGGCATCATTGGTTGAAATGATTTCCAAAAGTTTTGCTTTTAATACTTCGTGTTTTTCAAGTTGCTCGCCACGACTATTCATTATTTCGAAATAATGATTTAGGTCTGTATCTGCTGGAACAGGAACACGAAGTATTAAAACTTTTTGAAACAAATAGTCACAAAATTGTTGGATTGTAAGATTCTTTTTGTCCTTGATAACTCTCTCTAAAATCTTCAAACAATCTTCGTATGCCGATTTTATTTCTGTATTGAAATTATGGTTTGAAACATAGCCATCATAAACATTTTGTAATGTTTCAGTGGATTTTATCCTACTATCAAATGCTAAATTCAGTTTAAACCAGGAAATGTCATTTGTGAAATTAAGTTTTGATTTGTTGTTTTTTAAGGTTGATAAAAGTATAGTTAACGTTGTTAAACGTTGTTGTCCGTCAATGGTTTCATAAATTAAATTTTTGACTTCGTCTTTTCGTTCGTAAACAACTAAAGTTCCGATGTAATAATCTTTGTTTGAGTTTTTTTCAGCGTAGTCCGAAATGTCTTGAATGAGTTGTGTAATTTCCTTTTCGCCCCAAGCATAATTTCTTTGGTAAATAGGAATGCTATAATGGCTATTGCCATTAAGTAATTCACTAATATTTAAAGGCGTTAAATTATTGGGCATATTTTAATTGCTTAAAGTGTTCATAAATCTTTTCTGTTTTAGTAGAATCGTTTTTTTCAATGGGTTTAACATTGTAATTCATAATCCTTTTAGGTTCTAAAGATTCTCGAATTGCCTTGAAAATATTATCTTCTAATGCGTGATTGTCCATTGAAGCAATTTGAACCGCTTGCAGTTTCATTCTGAGTGAATAAGCCCAAACAAAAATTTTATCAATGACTAATTCAATTTCATCAATCCCATATTTGTCAATGTAATAAATCAACGCACAATCAAAAAGTGTTCTAACATAGCTGTCTCCCGTTCTGTTTCTGCCTTCGTAAGTTTCTAAAACTTCGATTACTTTTTTGAAATTCGGGAAGGCTTCTTTTTTTAATTTATTTGTGTTTGAAATGATGTTGTTGTAATACATTATCATTTCAAAAAACCGTTTTCCATTGATGATAATTTGGTCTAATTGAAAAGGAAAGTCGGCTTTGTTTAAATCTATATTACGTTGATAATCTTTGTTGTAGTTGTCTGTAAAAAAATGGCCTATTCGATAAATTCTACTGTACGGATAATTTTTTTTGCTTTCAAAACTTATTCCTTTGAAAACATCAACTTCTTCTTTTGAAAAATAGCGTGCTGAAAATCCTTTTGACCAATTTCTAATTCTAAACAAGTAGTTTTCAAACAAAAATGCAAGTTCGTTTGAGTTCATTTCTTCCCACGCTTCAACTGCTTTTAGTTTTTCGGCAGTAGAAATTTTTTGCATTTCTCGTAAGTGAAACGCTTTTAATAAGTCGTGTGGTTCTAAATCTTTTCCTCTTGAATTTTGAGAATCAAAAAACTGAAACGCTTCTGAAATGTCGTCCAATTCAATTTGAACCAACTCGCATTTTTCAAAGAAAAATCGGATTGAACTAATGTCAAATTGCCTGATTCGTCTTGAAATTTCTCTGTAATTGTTTTGAATATTGAAAAGCGTAATGTCGCTTTGAAAAGGAATGTTTAGAATTTTTAACTTGTCAAAGTCAATAGATTTTAGTTGAGCGTCTTCTTGAATTTCTTTTTGAAAGTTTTCATAGATAGCATAAGCAATCAAACTGAGGCTAATTGTTCTTTGCTGTCCGTCAACGATGTTTGAAATTGTCTTTCCGTCTTTTTGTTCCTTGTGAATTACCAATGTTCCTAAACGATAAGAGGATTTTTGTTTGTGTGTAAAAATGTCGTCAATGAGTTGATTGACATTTTTCAGAGTCCATTTGTATGGTCTTTGATATTCGGGAATATTCAAGTCGTCATTTGTAATTACGTCTTGGACTGTTATAATTTTAGGGTCTAATTTATTCAAGTCAAATTTTGTTTAGGTACGGGTCTTTAAAGTGACGCACAACGTTTTGGGCTTTGCGTTCGGGCGGGAAATCGAAGCACAAAAGCTGATATTATTACTAATGTTTAATTGAAAAACTGCCGTTGAATTTTGCACTTCAGCCCGCCTGATGCAAAACCCTTGTTAGCCGTAGTTTTTATTCATTTACAAAAACAATATTGCTAATGAGTTTTTTGCTTGCAAAAGAATGCTTCGAAAGATAGTCAAATTCAATAATTCGACGGTTCAAATTTTCAATCCTATTTGTGAGATATTCACTACTAGCTTTAAGTTCTTTAATTAAATTATTCCGTTCTTTTAGTATGTTGTTATTTTCAATAATTTTCTCTTGATTTTGAAGAAGTTTTAATCCCTCCTCTATACTTTTTATTTCTTGTAAACTTTCTGCCTTATTAAATTTTGACATCACTAGATTATAAACTAATTGTAAACCAATTTTTTTCCCTTTCATAGGACACAATCCTTCGTCAGCATAACGCTGAATACTCATTTTTTCTATTCCTTTTGGTGGAATTACTACAATGTCTTCTTCAATATTCAGTTTTTTAAAATAATTGGAACTAGGAATTATTTCATAGACAAATCTTCCTCCACATTCTTTGGCAAATTTTTCAATTGAATTTTGGGTTTGAATTACTTGAAATGGTTTTTCTTCTAAAAATGGTTCTACAAGTCTGGTAAACAAATAAATTGTATCTTTTGTATTGTTTTTAATTTCAAATTCAATTTCAATAATCCCTCTAACTGAAACTCCATCGCTATCTTGGCTAAGTATTTTTCTATCGAGTGTTGCTTTATTTATTGTTAATGTCTGTCCAAATAATGTTATTCCGATTAGAAATAAAGGAATAGTTAAAATTGTTTTTTTCATTTTGTTTTGTGCGTTTCGTTTTAAAATTACCGCCAACGTTTTGGGGCTTTGCGTAGTGGCGGATTTCGAAGACGAAACTTTCAACTTTGCACTAAAGTTCAATTGAAAAACTGAACTTGAAATTAGCACTAAACCCGCCATTACGCAAAACCGCTGTTATAGCCAGTAGCTTTACGCTATTATTTTTTTTATTCTTGTCTGTTCTTTTTTATTGTCGGTTGCTGGAATTATTTCAAACAATACTTTTTTTCCAACCATAATATTTGGTGACAAATGAAAGTTAGATGAAACTGAAAAGTAATATTTTTGTCCATTGCTTTTTAAAAATCCATCTTTCCCACGTTCATTATCGTTTCTTATTTCTATAATTTCTCCCTCAAAGTAATTGTTTGTTGCTGTTCTTGATTTATCAAAGGTTTTTATAGGTGTCGTATTGAAACTATCCCAAAATTTTTGAAGTTCCTTTTTTAATTCTTTTAATTCCGTAAGTGGAACTTCTGTAAACGTAAAACCTCTTAATTCTTCAAATAGCTTTTGAGGCAATTTCCATTCTTCTGATTGTCTAACTAATTTTGAAAGTGTAAAATGCTTGAATGATAAATCTAATTTGTCTTGCTGTTTGAGGATTTTTCCAATCAAGTACAACAAATCAACTTTAAACTCCAAAGGACCAAAATTATTTATTGCATTTATAGCCATTTTAAAAGCTAAATTAATGTTTCCTTTTTCAAGATATAATTCAGCTAATTCTTTTTGAATAAACCATTCACGTTTCTTTTTAAGAATTGTTTCAAGTTCTTGAATTGTATCTTCTGTATTACCAAGATTTTTTTTCGCTATTGCAACACGTCTTGAAAACCAAGCATCATTTGAGTAATGAAAATTTTCAATTTTTTCAAGAGCTTCTTTTGATAAATCTAAACATTCTTGCCATTCGCCTATTTTTGTTAGTGCTTTTGTTTTGTAAGCATACCAATTTTCGAAATCAGAAGCCAATTCCATATCTTTTAATTGACCTTTTCTTTCGACTTGAATAGTTGAACATTCTTTTGAAAGGTTTCCATTGCCTATTTTGTTGCAAAACTCATTTACTAATCTCCAATTTGGTGCTGGTTTTTTCTTTTCTGATTTTAAAACAATTGAAAAAAGATTAGACGATAGTGTTTTTGTGAAATCGTTGTTTAGCGAATTTATAATAGGAATTAAAGTTTCAACATTTAAAAGCAATTCACTTTTATCTAAATTGAAATTTTGATTGACAATTTCTTCATCTTCCTCGTCAAAAAAATCTTCTTCGATTGCTGAATGTCCGTTAATTCCATTTTCAGCTTTATATTTTGCCCAAAGCAACCAACCATAGGCACTTAAAATTCTTTCTTTTTGGTCAGAATTTATTTCAATACCATAAATGCTCAAAAATTGAAAACCTGCATCTAAATGATTTGCGTGTCTCAAACAAGAAATCATATCAGAAATGATATACACATTGTTTGCTATTTGCTCTTTTGTAAAACTGTTTTTGTTTTCTCTGAAATACGAAAGTGCTTCTGAAAATTTCTTTTCCTTTTTTAAAGTGGCAATTTGTTGGCTAAATTCAAATAGTGTAGGCATTAGTTTTCTTTCATTTGGTTAAAAATGATTTGAATTTCATCCCAAAATTCAATAGTTGTACAAGAAGTTGCAATCATTGAAGTAAAAAATCCATCTCCGTCATAATACAAGTCTGCAACAAGTGCTTCTTTACCATTGTTTAATTGAATGGTGTCTTTGTAAGGAACTTGTATAATGTAACTAAAACCAATTTCTTTTGATTTTAATTTTTGATTTATTTGCTCGTATGCTGATTTTCTCCAATTGCTTTGAATAAAAGTAAAGTCAGAAATTTGGTTTTCAGATTTTAAAAGATTGATAAGTTCTTCTCCAAATTCTTTTGGTGTTGACTTCATCAAATTGGGCATTTTGAATTGCCCTTTGTTATTGTAATAAACTGAAAATGTTGCATTTTCTCCCGAACTACCACTAATTTCATAAAGTTCTTGATAGTTTGGATGATTTATTAAATTTATTGATAAACCATTTTGAGCAATTTTATTTTCAACGAACTGAAATAATTGCAATAGTGATGATTGGTTTTCAGTATCAGGGAAATTAAATTTTTCTGAAATTGTTTTATTAGAGGTGGAAAGGTCAGCCGTTTTGTCTGCAACGTAAAACAATTCTTTCCCCTTGTCAATTTTTGGAACAGAAGGATTTATAGTTAATTTGAAAAAAGGACTAATTGGTTCGTAGTTTATTAAACTAACTTTTTGAGTTGCTCTAATTAAACCTGTGTAAATCCATTTAAAATAAGTTTCGTTTGTTTTTCCGCCACCAGTTTCAACATTGAAATAAATTTCATTCCATTTGTAAGACATTGATTTGTGTACGGTTAAAGCCCAGCCAAAACGAATTTGAGCGGAATTTTTGAATTTATAATATTCTGATGATGGAACACTACGCAAATGTTTTTGAAGTGCTTTTTGCAGTTTTGTTATTCCTTTTCGTTTTTTAGGTTCGTCTTTGTTATCCTTTTCGTATTTATCTAATAAACTTTTTAGTTCTTCGTCAGCGTGATATTTACCGCTTTTAAAATTGGATATTTCTTTTTCAGCAAGTTGATTGAGTAAAATGTTCAATGAAATTATTTCTTCTTTTGAAAGTTCGCCTTTGTCACTTAAACGAAAATTTTCAAAACTTAAAAATGAAAGAATGTGATTTGTTTCTTTGAGTTGTATTTTCGTTTGACGGAAATACAATGGTGTAAGAAGTTTTTCATCTTTTTTGATTAAGTCCGAAACGCTCAAAATTGTTCCGAATTGTCCGTTGTAAATTTTCTTTGGTTCTGCAAATGGGTCGTTTTCATCTTCAACACGAATGTTGTTGCCGAAAATTATCAAATCGTCATTTGTTAATTCATTTCCATTTTTCAGAATTGAATTCTTTATCCAATAATTTACTTTTTGAGCGTCAGAATTTGAGTAGCAAAGAATATGAGAATTTGTATTTAACGAGTTTTTTATTTCAAACTTTAAATCTTCTTTCGCTAATGTTCTTATGTTTTCTGAAAAATTAAAAGCAAGATTATTGAATGATTGTTGTCGAATACAATTAACTGCTTTAAGTGCTTCTGAAACAATGATTGATTTATTTTCTTTGTCAATCAGTTGAAAAGCATTGTTTTTAAAACCGTATTCTTCACTCAAATATTCAGGATTTAATGAAGCTTCTTCTTTTTTTCCTAATGATAGTTGAAAACTATCTCCAATAAAAATTACTTTTCTTTTGGTGTTTTTTAAATCAGTAAATTCTAAAAAATCGTTTAATAACTTTCCAGAACCAAATCTTAAATCAACAGATTGATGATAATTGTCTGAAATTAAATGTGCTTCATCAACTATAAATATTGCTTCTTCTGTATCGTCAGATTTTAAAAGTGGAACGATTTCTAAATTCAAAGAATTTTCGTTCTCTTCTTCATTTTCTTTCTCGTTTATACTTGTAGAATTACCACCATAAATGTAAGAATATATACTTTCAAACTCTAAATTTGAACTTTTTAAAAGATTGTTTGCTATTCTACTTGAAGATGCAAATAATTTCACTTCTGTAACTTGATTATTGAACGCAATTTCTTGAATGAAAGGAATTAAATGCGTTTTACCGCTCAATGAAGTTCCTTGAAGTATAAAAATCTTTTCATCATCTGATTTGATGAAGTTTTCAATTTCATTAAGTGCTGATTTTTGGTCAGGATAAAGATTGTCAAAATCTAATTCGGTATGATATGAAGTAAAATCATTTGCTTGGTCATATTTTTCTGAAGTGTCAAATAGGTCAGCTCTAAAAACTTCTTTAAAAAGGTCAAAAGAATTTTTGGATAATGAAACTTCCTTGTCGGTAATGTCAATAATATCTTTGATTGTTTCCAAGTATGTATTTTTGTCAAAAATTAAGAAGTTCAATTCTTCATTTGAAGGAATTTTTCCAATTAATTCAATAGGCTTCTGAAAACAAACGGCTCTTACAGTATGAAAAGCATTAAAACTGTCGCTTGGCGACAGTTTTTTCAAAATTTGCTTTTCAACAACTTTTATAAATCTTTCTTTTTGTGTTTTTAGTTGAATAAAAGGATTAATTGAACTTCCACCTTTTATTTGTTCTCCGCTTTCGTTTGTCCATTTACCAAAGTCAAATTCTGATTTAGCATTTTTCGGTAAAGTTATTTTGCCACCGAAGTTTTTGAAGTCAATAATTAAAACAGCTTTTTCTGTTACGAGTAAGGCGTCAATTTGAAGCCTGCTTTCAGCTTCACATTCAGAGTTAGCAATCAGCAAGCCGTCAAGCGAATATTTGTCAAACATCTTTTTCAGATTGTCCGCAAACTCTCTAAAAAAAGTGTTCTCATAATTTTTTGTCGCTGTTCCTTTTCTGATTTCTAGCATTTCTGTCGGTACGGTTTTTTTGTTTTGTGCAGTGTCGTTGTGCTATTGGCTATAACACCCAAATTTACGCAACAGGAATTTATCTAACAAGAAAATGCGTAAATACTTTTTAAAAATATGGTTATCGGTATGTTTTTGTTATATTGCGTGAATATTTTTGAATTTAGGAATTTTATTTAACGATGGGTAAAAAAATTGAATTGTTTATCAAGCTATTAGAAATTAAGAGATATAGTCCCTCTAGCATTAAAACCTATGTTGGGGCGTTGCGTCAATTTTTAAATTATTTTAAAGGTCAGGACGTAGATGTTTTGCCAATTAAAAAAATAGAAGATTTTATTAATAACCTGAACTCGATTAATAATTTAGGCTAAAAATATTGTACAAAAAGGTAAAATTTAGTATATTTAAATCTCTGACAATTAAATAT
>NZ_JAVDVI010000027.1:0-13989 GCF_031456785.1 Flavobacterium arsenatis | reverse complement strand
ATTGCTTATAATTTTCTGCCGAAAAAACCTTCTTTAAAATACGAAACAATTAAAACTAACCAATTAGCGGTCTTTTATTAATCGAGTTCAGGTTTATAATAAATTTTCTGATGGGCATTTTCGATTTCTTTTTCGATGGTCCGGATGATCGTGTATAGTTTTGTCTTGACATCGTTGCTCCAAAAACGAAGCACTTTCCATCCTCTCGAAGTGAGGTATTCATTAACTTGCTTATCACGCTGGATGTTGCGGTTGATTTTGTTGGCCCAGAATTCGGCATTGTTGACGGGACGTTTTCTGGTTTCCCAATCCTTGCCGTGAAAGAATTCGGAATCTACAAAGATGGCAATCTTGTATTTCTTAAAAACCAAATCAGGTGTCCCAAAAATGGTCTTGCAGTGTTTACGGTACCGATGGCCTCTACGCCAAAGGGTCGTTGCAAGGCGTACTTCGGCCTTGGTATTCTTGCTTTTGATGCGGGCCATAATTTGGCTTCGCTTCTCGGGGGTAAAGGGATCCATGTTTTCGCATTTGGGGTTGCGGGGTATGGATAAAGGTATAGATTTATTTTGTGGGGTGTGGTTAAGGGAATGTGAAAAGTAATTATAATCTATCTTGTAAATAAACCATCTCATTTCTGAATTCAAAAAGAAGTCTTGCAATTTCTTTTCTATTTTTAATTAATTTATTTTTCAATATATCGTTAATATTCTTATTAATATAAAACTCAATACACTTAGGCATCTGATGAAATTTTATTTTATCATTTATTAAAAGTTTGAGTGACATAATAATTGAATGAACATAAAATTTATTAAATGAGTTTATATCATCCTCCGTTAATAATTTTTTAACTACTGCCTTATTATTGTGAATATCAAGTTCTTTTTTAGAACTCATTATGTTTCCAAAACCAATTCTATTTGAACACATATCTAATTTTTTTATGAATTCTGAAGAATTGCAGCTTAATAGAATGATGTCTTGATCCTGAAAATAGTTATTTGCCCAATTTACATCTAAAAAATAATTCTCATAATTCCCTTCTTCGTCTGGCTCGTAAAGTCCTGTAGAACTGCCATGACCAACGTATACAATCAAATTTTTTTCTTCTAAATTTCCTAATTTAATTTTCACTTCATTGATTTTATTTCTTTGAACATCGAAACAATAGTAATGCTTTTCAAAGTGATTTTTAAATTCTGACAGAAATTGTGTAGACTGGTCGATGGGATGAATTATCAATATATTTGTGTAACTATTCATTTAATTCTGTGTAATTTGCTATAGAGAGTTCAATAAATTCTCTAATAAATTTTAGTCCTAAATCATTATTTTTTGAAATTAAATCTAAAAGCTCGCCTATTTTTTTTCCGTCAAAATAATCATTACCTGTATTCAGCAGTATATTTTCATCAAAATTTGATAGTGTATTTAAAACTATTAAGGAAATTGTCTTATTAGAGTTTATTAAAGTATTGATTTCATTAAATCTTTCTGCCCTTGTAGAAAACTTAAGTTTAAGTTCCAATAAAAGACTTAATAACTGTTTAGAATTGATTGGATCATCTGGATTTATATCAATTTCCCCTTTAATTTTATTTACAAATACATGACTCACATCCTTTGATTTACCAGAATATATTAAGTATTGTGTTTTTTTATACTTGTCGTTAGTTTTTACTAATATTTCAATAATTTCAAGCGCATTAATCTCACTGTAATTTGAAGTTTTAGGAACCATATTCCAATCAGAAGCGATAAGATTAATTTGCTTGCCTTTGGTTTCTGCTTTTATTTTTTGAATAAATTGGTCGATATCAAATATATCCTCATCGACATTATAAAAATCAAAAGGATTGATAAATATTACATTGCAATCGATTCCCTGAACTTTTACATTTATTTTATTTTGTTGTAATTCTTCATTTTCATCATCAAAAACAAGATAGTTTAAGGGTAATTTATTACTTGAACTCATATTAAATTTCAATTTTAAATCCGGCACCTTTAAGTTTGACATTATTACCAATAAACTTAACAGTTCCGTTCATATTAATTACTCTTTTTTGAACGTCATACATACCAATTCCAGAACCTTTTTCAATCGAATCTCTTACACCTAAATCAAAAATTGATTCAGGGTTATTAATTAATTTTTCAGACATTCCAATTCCATCATCATAATAGTATATTTCTAATTTTTTACCATTAATATGAAAGTCTACAAGTATATTTTTAGCTTTTGCTTTTAGAGAATTTGACACTAAATTATCTAGCACAATATCCATATCTATGGGATTAATTAATACATATTTATTAACTAGATTATTAGTTTTGATAACAATATTTCTTCTTGAAATCGATAAATCTTCTAAATATTCCTTAATATAAGTTGGCAAATCAACTCTTTGATTAATATGCTTATAATCAAAATTGGACTTTATAATTATTTGAGAAACTTTTAAAGCCTTATCAATATTATTCTTTATTGAATATACCTTATCTCTCAATTCGATAGTTATGTTTTTAGTAGATAAAATCTCATTAACATAAGTAGAAGCATTTCCAACATATAGATCTATAGAGTGTACTAATTGTTCAGCATCCTCACTTAAAGTTTTTCTGGTCGCATTTAAATATTGATTTTTTTTTGTTTCAATAGTTAATTTGTCGGATAGATCTTTGTTTTTTTCTTGTACTTCTTTTGCTTTTTGCTCAGCTTTAATTTTTGCAAGTTCAGCTTCTGCTCTTTCTTTTTCTTTTTTAAGAGTCTCTAACTCAGCTAATCGTCTTTTTTCTTCTTGAATTTTTGCTTTTTCCTCAGCTTCCTTTCTTCTTTTTTCCTCTTCTAGTGCTTTTTCTTCTGCTTCTTTTCTTTTCTTTTCCTCTTCATTGGCTCTCTTTTCCGCCTCTTCTTTTTCTTTTTTTAGTTTCTGAAAATTTTCTTCTATTAAATTTACATTATTTTTTAAATTTTCATCATTTGTATGATTAGCTATTGCTTCTAAATCAGATATAAATTTTTTCTGGTTATCATCAATTTTTTCATTTATAAGATTTACAAAATCTTTATTATAATTTATTATTTGGATATCCTTATTTGAGGATAAATTTTTAATTATTTGAATAAAATCTAGTTTACTACCTAGATTAGATTTGGCAATTTCTAAATTATCAGAATCTTTATCTTCAGATAATCCTTTTCTGTAATTATCTGCTATTTTATTTCCTTCTTCACCTTCACCGAAATATTTTTTCCTTTTAAATCCTTCCCCCCATAATACTCCAACAACATAGCGTTCTAATCTTCTATGGGCTAATTCAAAAGCAGATATTAATTCGAAATATCCTGCTGTTTCCACTAAACCGCCATCACGACTAGATACCTCTTTAAATTCTTCAAAGTCATTAGTTGTTAATTCTACTCGTCCAAATAAATCTCTTGTCCCTAGAAATCGATTATATCCTTGCTGTGATCTATAATCAATTCCCCAACTATCATTTCCAGTCTCTCCAAATGGTTGAACTCTAAAACCATTTTTGAATAAAAATATTGAACCAAAATTTACAGGTTCAATACCCATTCTTTTTTTGAAATTAAGCTTTGCAGCTCTATTTAAAAAGTATAAATCTATCTCAGAATGTGTGATTTTTTCAAAATAGGAAGGCTCCTTTGTATGATAAATTAAAATACCTCTATCTGTAATCTTTGTTTCAATAATATCATCGGTAATTAAAATTTTGATATGTGAAGTTTTAATTTTCAGAATGTCTAAAATCGCATTTTTTACATAACCATTAACTTTATCTCTTTCATTATACTTTTTACCTTTATTGGGAGCTGATTTGTACAAGCCAAATTCATCTTCATTTTTCTCTCTTTCACAGATAATTTTTATTTGAAAGTCATTTTTTTCAGTGAATGGATTTATTAATTTTTCAAGTGAATGTTTTAAATTTTTTATTTTTTCTCTATCCCAAAATAATGCATTATCAATTTCAAGTATAGTCCCGTTTTTCGAATTATTTGGAAATAAATTAAGATTGAATGGAATTGGATTATAATCTACAGGTATTTTAATAAAATCTTCCTTGTCGTTGTTTTCAAAATCCGCCCAATCAATATTAAGTTGATTTACATTTTTATCAATTTCTCTTTTTGAATACAAAATCAATTTCTTACCTAATCTGTCACATGAAAATCTACCGATTCCTTTTGCTCCTGCATAAAATCTTTTCTTTTGAATTTCATCTCTATATGAAGAATTTCTCTCTTCTGAATCTTCATCTTCTGAATCTTCAGAACCATCTTTTTTTGCGGAGTATGCTAATGCAAGCCATTTATTTTGTAACTCATCCTTCGACATTCCTTTACCATCATCTGCAATAATTATTTTACTTTCTTCAAAAGTGATAATTACATTTTTTGCATGTGCATCAAATGAGTTTTTTACCAACTCGAAAATAGCAATATAATCATCGGTAATTAAATCTTTACCGACAATACTTTTAATTCCAGTTTTAACTGTAAAGAATAATTTATCTCCCATTTAGGTAATAAGTTGTTTTAAAATCAATCCACTTTGCTCACTAAAAAGCGGCGGAATTGCATTTCCGATTTGTGTATATCTTGGAACTTCTTTTACTCTTAAAATTCCTCCTGTCGTATATTTCCCTTGAAACTCATACCAATCGGGAAATGATTGAATCCTAGCATATTCTCGAACAGTTAATATTCGAGGCTCTTGATAGTGGATGTAATCATCAGGCAAAGTTGTAATGGTTGGCGTCTTGTCAAATTCATTCAATGGAATTACAGTACGCTTTTTTATACTGTACTTTTCTTGAATTTCTTTACTTATATTAAAGTTCCTTCTGTTACTTGGCGTTTCATCAAGAATACATTTAAATCTATTGATTATGGATTGTGAATGTTTTGGAAAGCGATGACTGTCAGCAATTTTATTATCTACTCCTTCACGCATCAACTTCTGATAATTGCCTTTTTCTTTTCCGTAGATACCAGATTGAAAACTTGGAGAATCAGGAGTTTCTTCTAATCCGTTTTGTTTGAATAAATCGGAAATTGCATCTTGTAAATTTGTAGTTGTAGTTAGTCCTTTTTCTTTGAGAAAGGCGAATTTGTTTTCTTCAAGGGATGTAAAAAAAGATTCTACTTTTTGCTGTGAAGCTTTTGGTAAATCTTTTTTAATCCCAACGAGTATGAAGCGAGTTCTTTTTTGAGGAACTCCATAATCGCCAAAATTTACTAGTTGTCCTTTTACAAAATAACCTGCATCTTCTAATTTCTTTGTGACTTGATAGGAATAAGCAAGTCCTCTCTCCTTATTTTTTTTGAATTCCATTGTAAAGCCTTTAACATTTTCAAAAAAAATGATTTTTGGCTCAACTGTTTGTACAAATTTTATGTAGGAATTTATTAAATCATTTCTTAAATCATATTCGTTTCTTTTTCCTGCCATAGAAAATCCCTGACATGGAGGTCCTCCTGCAATCATGGTCACTTTTCCTTTTAATTTTTCTAATTGAGTAGAATAATTAGCAAGAACTTCATTTATATCATGATGTTCTTTCGGTAGCCATTTTGGCCAATTAAAATGTTCTTTTTGTTTGATGAGATTATAGTCTAGGGTCTTGAAAGCATCTGGACTTTTTTCGATAGCAAAGAGACCTTTCCATCCCGATTGATGTAAACCCAATGAGAGTCCACCACAGCCAGCAAAAAGATCAATGTAGGTTAAGGTTTTAGGCATAAATTGGCATTACTTAAGTGATTATCCACAAAAGTATTGATAAAAATTATTCTTACATACAAAAAAATCAGGAAATATGAGGTTACATATTATGCTTTTTTTAATATTTTTTCAAAAAAAATTTATGATGTATCAACATAAATATAATTGGTCCTCCAATTCTGCAACAAAAAAGCCTGCCGAAAACAATTTCAACAGGCTTTATTATTATATAAAAACAGTAGTCCTACATCTCCAAATCCTTCCCCTTCTCAAAGAAATTCACATAAAAGAAATCATTAGGATCAATCCCAAGATCTACAAAAGTATTTTGAAGCAGGGTTATTTTTTCTTCAGAGATGTTCTCCGAACGTTTTAGGAATTCAATAAAATGAGTAAGATTTTCGAATTTGAAACTCAAGCTCGTGTTCAGGGAATAAGGCGTTATCTTAAAATCATAAGGCTTTGAAGTTCCTGGAGCCGTGTCCGGAAGCTGATGAAAGCCTTCCTTTATCAATGCATTGAATATGGGATTAAAGTCGTGCATGGTGTTTTATTTTCTATTTTTATTATTTATTTTTTCAAATCTTTCAATCTTTCAATTAAATCTAAAGATACTTTATCTCTCCCATTTTCCAATTATACAATCTTTTTAAAAGCTTACAGGATTTAACAGTTAGCAGCATATCAATTCAATGTTATAAAATTACCATATTGTCGAAAGTTTTGGCAACAATCATTAATATTCTCTTTATTAATTATTTAACTTTGGAATAACAAAAATAAAATACATGGAAAGCAAGGGAAACACTTTGGTTTCTCCTTTTATGAAAGAGGAAATTACTACTGACGGATTTTTTAATGGCAGGAATCTTTTTGAAGACATGCCTGCCGCTCTATATACGTGTGATGCCGAAGGGAAAATCACATTCTTCAATCAAGCAGCAGCCGATTTATGGGGACGAACTCCTGAAATTGGCAAGGATTCTTGGTGTGGCTCCTGGAAAATTTTTGACACTTCGGGGTTTCCAGTAAACCACGATCAATGTCCGATGGCGGCTACTTTGAAAGAAAGAAGAAAGATTGAAAACCAAGAAATGGTTATTGAACGCCCCGACGGAAAAAGAATTTATGTCCTCCCCCATCCAAAGCCACTTTTTGACGCAAAAGGCAATATGACTGGAGCCATAAATATGCTGGTTGATATTACTTATATCAAGGTAAAGGAAAACCAAGAAATGGCATCCTCGAAAACGGAAACCCCAAAAAACTTGACGTTGATGGATAGTGAAGAACGCTATCATAAAATGATTGATGAAATTCAGGATTATGCCATCCTGCTCCTAAACAAAGACGGCTATATCTTGAATTGGAACCAGGGTGCCGAAAAGATAAAAGGCTATTTGGAAGAAGAAATATTGGGGAAAAATTTTCGGGTGTTTTATCTTCCCGAAGATCAAGAAGCACAGCTTCCGGAACGACTCATCTCAGAGGCTTCGACTAAAGGGAAAGCGACCCATGAAGGTTGGCGGGTGCGAAAAGACGGCACCAAATTCTGGGGTTATGTAGTGATTACAACCTTGCACGACGATTATAAGAATGTAATCGGTTTCTCCAAAGTTACCCGAGATCTAACAGAACGTAAAAAAGCCGAGGACCAACTGCGGTACTATGCCCAAAATATCGAATCGCAAAACAAGCAACTCGAACAATATGCCTATATCGCTTCGCACGATCTGCAGGAACCTTTAAGAAAGATTCGTGTTTTTGCAGGTATCTTGGAAGAAAATATCGAAAATCACACCATCGTTAAAACCAATATCGACAAGATCAATACCGCCGCTAGTAGGATGTCGGCCTTGATAACCGATATCCTAAAATATTCGCAACTTTCGCAACTCGACAAACTCTTTCAACCAACCAATCTAAATGAGGTTTTGAACAGCGTAAAAGAGGATTTTGATTTGATAATGGAAGAAAAAGGGGTTTTGATTGAAAGTTCTCAATTGCCTGTCCTAAACGGAATTCCGATGCAGTTGCATCAATTATTTGCCAACCTCATCAGCAATGCGATCAAGTTTTCGAGGGAAAATCCGGTCATCAAGATTTCCTACAGGAAGATTTCAAACGAAAAAGTTGCAGAATGTCCTGACCTGCCTTTTGAAAACACCTACCATCAAATAAGTTTCACCGATAACGGAATTGGCTTTGAACAGCAATATGCCGATCAGGCGTTTAAATTGTTCCACCGCCTCCACGAAAAAACCTCGGGAACCGGCATCGGACTTGCCTTGTGCAAAAAGATCATTGAAAACCACAAAGGCTATATCTGTGTTCATAGCGAACCTGGAAAAGGGGCTACTTTCACGGTTTTCTTTCCGGTTTAGGTTTTAAATAAAAAGGTTTTCATTTATTTCTACCCAAATAAAAACGCTATCCATCAACCTTGTGCAGCTACTGCTATTTTAATTTTACAAATGCTTTCGATGTATGAAAACCGAAAGTATGTCGTGATCCCGCCAAGAATCGAACTTGGATCTAAAGTTTAGGAAACTTCTATTCTATCCGTTGAACTACGGGACCCGGAAAGTCTGACATCGCTGTTGGACTTTTTTATTTAATCATTCTTTAAAAAGTAGTCGAAGATAAAAAATATAAATCTTTTTAAAAACAAAAAAACCTCCGAAATCACTTCCGGAGGTTTTAGCCTAAAAACAAATCTAAAATTAAAATTATTGTTTGATTATCTTTATCGATTGAACTTGATCTTTAGAAGCAACCTTCACAATATAACTTCCAGAAGCCAAAGCCGACAGATCCATTTTCACTGATGTGCTGTTGACCTTGCTTTCCATAACTTTTTGTCCGAGCAGGTTGAAAACCTCTACGTTTGTAATGTTTTCCGCATAACCAAAATTCAAAACATCTTTCACCGGGTTTGGATAATAGCTGAATTGATTTTTGTCAAACGAACCCAAAGACAAGGTTGATTCCCAACTTACATCATCCAAACTGGCATACGCATTTTCTCCATTGGTTTTCAAACGGAAACCGATGTAGGTGTCTGTTCCTGTATAGTTCACAAAATCGACCGTGAAGGACTGTGTGCCAGATTCACTAACGGCAACGGTTTCGAATACTGTAAAAACAGCTTCGCTAGTGTTTCCGTCTAATGTTCCTATCTCTATCGGCAAACTTCCTGATCCTTTGAATTTCAATTGATGATTTCCAGAAGCCAAGGTAGTAACCGGTGGCGAAATTAAAATGATATTGGCTCCAGCTCCAGAATAGGCTCCGTATAATAGCATTCCGTTTGGAGCAGTTGTAGCCGAATAGATATCCAGCACTACATTAGATTCTGGCGATGCTCCTTCTACAATTTTACTCCAGCATACCGGGAAAGCAGGAAAATTTACGCTGTCGAAATTTTCCGAAAAAGTTGCCGCAGGATTGCACTCCATGTTCAAGAGTATTGGTCCTATCCAGTTGCCGTTATCAGCACCACAAACTGAGCGAACCCAAACATTATAGCTTGTTCCGGCAGTTAAATCTTCTAAAAGAAAAACCGTATCGTTCTCTACATCATTAACGGTAGCCAAAGCAGGATCTGTTACAGTATTCACTGCATGGGCAACCTGAAAGCTGGTTTCGGAGTTTCCGGCTGTCCAGTTCACGGTTACAGATGTAGTAGTAAGGTCCAAGAAATAGATGTCGGCTACATCTGCACAATTCGGAATGGCTTCCCAAATAATATCATCAATAAAAATAGAAGTGTAATCGCTTGTTGAAGCATTTCTAAAAGCAATGTATTGATTCGTTCCGCTGTAGTTGCTAAAATCAACCATATAATAGGCATACTGTTCTCCTAGCGAAATAGGCATCAACGAGGTAAAAACTGCATCCGAACTATTGTTGTTCAAGGTTCCTATATCCAAAATTGTGCTGCCACCGTTGCCGCTTGCCCAAAATTTCAATCGGTGTGTTGCAGCAGGAAGCGTACTAAGTTTTGGGGAAACCAGCATGATTTTGGCCGCTGATCCAGAATCGGTATTGTTCATCCGAATGGTTTTGGCACCCGAATGCGGAAAAATATCCGTAACCTGAACATAGGAAGTTTCAGATAAGGTTTCGCCTGCCAAAACTGCCGACCAGCAAAGTGGCAAACCTTCTTCGGTGGTTTCAAAATCTTCGGCAAAAGTAGCAATTTCTGTACAAGCCGTACTAAAAGTAATAGGTCCAACCCAATATCCGTTTACGTCACCCTCACAAACCGAACGTACCCAAAGGTTGTAGGTAGTGTTCTCTGCTAATCCTGTAACCACTGCTCCAACATTGGTTGTTGGTGCAGGCGATATAGGTATTAGACTGTTGGGATCTGTGTCGGTAGTTTCACCATACACAATATCCCATTGCGTTTCCCCACCATTGTCGGTCCAGGAAAGCGTCACACTATCGGTAGTGGTATCGTTAATCACAATATTGGACACATCCGCACAAAGAGGAGCGGCTTCCCATACAATGTTATCTATGAAAACAGACCTGTATTGTGGAGAAGCAATTCGAAAAGCCACATAGGTATCTTCGCCAGCATAAAGTGTATAATCTATGATGTATTCCGCATAATCATCCGTAAGGTCAACGGCTTCAAAAAAGGTAAACTGTCCTTCGTTTGTTGCATCGTTTACGGTTCCCAACTGTAGGGTTCCTGCATTAAAACCTGTCCTTGCATAGAATCGCAAACGGTGTGTTCCCGTAGTCAGGGTGGTCAGCTGTGGCGAAACCAGGATGATGTTATCGGTGTTTTCGGAACTGTGATTGAGCAGCTGAACTGCTTTCGTGCCTTCATAAGGATTGTTATCAACCGTTTTTACAGATGCAAATTCCGAAAGCGTATCGCCATTTAAAATTGTCGACCAGCAAGAAGGCATTCCGTTTACAGGAGCAGTTTCAAAACTTTCGCTAAACGTTGCAACGGCTCCAGAAGCAACCGTCGAAAAGTGATAAGGACCCGCCCAGGCACTAAACGCATTGCCACAATCGGTTCTTACATATACACTGTAAAGCGTGCATGGAGCTAGTCCTTCAACAATAAATTCAGGTGTTCCATCTGCCTCAAAAACCGGAGTATCTTCACTTGGAGCCGGAGTACCAAAAGGCAATACCGCAACTTCCCAAGCCGTGGCAAAACCTACTTCAGTCCATACTATGGTGGCCGATGTAAGGGTAATATCGGTAGCCGTCATATTAACCGGAGTAAAACATTCTGGATCCTCGCCTCCTTGTGAGCCCTTTGCATGACCTGCAAAAACGCACAGCAAGAGCAAGAGTAAAGTAATTTTTTTCATATAAGTGTGTTTTTTAGTTTGACAAAAATATAGTTTTTAATGCATTGATAAATTCTCGATTTGATAAATTAACACAAAAAGTTATAGAGATAACTTATGAAATTCGTGCATTTTGAAAGGGAAGTTGGGAGATTGAATTTAGCTACCCTATGGAAGATTCTAGAAATGTTGCGGGAATATTATAAAGTATACAAACCAACAGTCTATTTATTTGAAGGGCAAACGGCAGGAACTAAGCGTTCCGAGAAATGAGTTTTTGATAGAACGAAAGTCAATTCGATCACTCAAGAGATTAAACGATCAACAAATAAAACTCTCGACAATTTTAAAAAAGATTATCCTGAAATTTATGACGCAATTGTGGTCTCGAGAGTACAATTTGACAACGAAACCCTCGCTTATGATGATGCCGTAAAACCAATTTACTGGGATTACGAAGGTTTTCTACATATTTATCTAAGACATTGTGATGGGTTGGAAATCGAAGGTCGTTTTGAAAACAAAACCAAATTTTATTAAAAAACGTAATTGTTAAACCTTAGCGTATAGAATTTGATTTTCATTTAACTGCTTTTTGGCCTTTTTTCGAGCTAATTTTAATTCCTCCGCAGCTTGATTAATTTGTTTATCAGTAAGTTTAGTTCTAAAAACAAATGCCTCTGCTAATTCTTTCTTTTTATATTTAACCCGTTGGGTGTAATTCGGTTTAAGACTTTTTTTGTCATTCCGACGAAGGAGGAATCTCCGTTAGGAGCTCCATATTGCAGAGTTTCCTCCTTCGTCGGAATGACAAGTTTGGGTAAATTGCCTACTTTTTCTAAAATAATTCGCAAAAATCGTAATTACACCCAACGGGTTATATTTAATATTTCTGTTTTCATACCTCGCTTTTTACATAAATTATAAATTATTTACTTTTTTTGTAAATTATATAAAGGTAGCCACTATACAATGATTAATTGATTAAATTTGTTAGAAGACCTTGATGCAATACAACCATGAAGCTTACAAAAGAGGACAACCATTATCATCTAACTTCCAAAAAACGATTTGAAGGAAGCCTTATTGGCTTGGAAATTATCCAAAAGTCTTTTGACTTTGCTTATGAAATGGCGTATGGCGAGGGCTTTCATAGAAACTGTAGATCGGGAGGACAATCTGCCAGAACCAAATCGGAAATCTTCCAGAATACTTTTCAAGGGAAAATAGCAGAAATTGTGCTTTATGAAAATTTAAAAGCAAATGTCATCGAAACTGAAGAACCCGACTTCAGCATTCATGGAAAAGGAACTTGGGACGATACAGACTTGAAAGCCAACGGAAAATCGGTTTGCATCAAATCGGCCGCATTTTTTTCGAACCTCTTGCTTTTGGAAACCAAGGACTGGGACAACGAGGGAAGGTATATCCCAAACATTAGTAATGAAAATGCAACTGATGCCTATGACTATTTTGTTTTGGCACGAATAAATCCCGATATCAAATCGCTTTTAAAAGATATTCCTGAAGAAAAGTCGCAACTTATGAAAAAAATCCGAGAGCAGGATTGGCTGTGTGACATTCCGGGGTGCTGTAGTATCAAAACCCTCAAACACATTATTTCGCTTGGCCATATCCTGCCACAGAATGCAATGCTGAACGGAAAAACCAAGATGGATGCCGAAAATTATTACATTCAATCGGGCGACTTATTTCCAATTGAAAAATTATATACAGTTTTAAAGGAAAAATAAATTAAGCCGTATTAAATCTAGGCCAACTTTTCAACCTGATTTTTCTTTTTTCGGGAATCGACTTGGTTCAAAATCTCAAATATTTTATCGGCCAAACGCTCAATAACCGGAACACTTACAGAATTTCCCGATTGCTTGTACAGATGAGAATTGGCGATGGCAGGAAATTTGAAACTTTCAGGAAATCCTTGAAAGCGGAAGCATTCTCTTGGGGTTAGTTTCCTGTATCCGAATTCGGTTTTAACCAAAGGCACGTTATGGCCTCCAGATCCCATATTTGCAGTTAGGGTCGGGCAAACATTCGATTTGTTTTCCCTAACATACTGACGCCTGAACTGATAGACAGTATCCTCGCGTTTCATTTCGTTTTCAAGCATTGGAAACATGTACTTGTCTTCACGGTAATAGAATTTCTCGTCTACTCTATCCTGTGTTAATACATCCTTTATGGTTTTGGTAAGTTTCTCTTCTTTAGGAAATTCAAATTTAAAATCCTCCTTTTGAAGAAAATTTTCATCAAAGGCAATCATAAAGATTCGTTCGCGATTATGGGGGATGTTTCCGAAATCTTTGGTGTTTAGAACCTGTTCATCAAAAGTATAGCCACGTTTACGGATTTCATTTCTAATGACTTTAAATGTATTTCCATTATCATGACCTACAAGATTTTTTACATTCTCTAAAAAAATGACCTTCGGTCGCATGGCATCTACAAAGTCTAATATCTTAAAAAAATGATTTCCTCTGGTATCTTCAAATCCTTTTCTATATCCGGCCACGGAAAAAGGCTGACACGGAAATCCGCCCGCCAACACATCTATTTTTGGAAGTGAGTTGATGTCGATGTCCATTATATCGCCTTCAATCAAAGGATGACTGAAATTTTCTCTATACGTTATACAGGCATTCTTATCAAACTCATTGGCCCATTCCATCTTGAAACCTACATTTTTAAATCCTAGGCAAATTCCTCCGACACCTGCATAAAGGCTTCCAACCGTATATTTATCCTTCATCTGTCTGTAATTTTATATAAAGCGAAAGTAAGGTATTTGTATAAATTAACCTGAACTCGATTAATAAAAGACCGCTAATTGGTTAGTTTTAATTGTTTCGTATTTTAAAGAAGGTTTTTTCGGCAGAAAATTATAAGCA
>NZ_JAVDVI010000026.1:0-14965 GCF_031456785.1 Flavobacterium arsenatis | reverse complement strand
TTACATCTTCTATGTGATTAATTCCTTGCAAAATATCATCTATTAAACAATAAATTGATATAATTTTGTCTTTACAAAGCATTGGTGAGGTTTATTGGTTCGCAAAACAAATTTACTAAACCTCTGCTTTGTTTTTTTATAGTAGCTCAACTAGCAACTTGAATTATTTAGTAGTTTTTGTGTCATTACAGTTAATGCACAAGCAACAGTAGCGAATGCTACAAATAACGTAACTGCTACCAGTTTTTTGGGTTCTGGAGCAAACAGTAATTTCGATGTATTGTTTAAAAGGAACAATGTTGAGGCTGGTAGATTATCTACAAATTCAGTTTTTTTTGGAGTTGGTGCAGGTTCAAATTCAACGACAACATTTGGAGGAAATACATTTGTTGGTACAAATTCGGGTGTTAGTTCTACAGGTTCGTCCAACACCTTTTTGGGAAACTCATCAGGAAATCAATTTAATGGTTTATTCAATTTAGCAATCGGAAAAAGTGCAGGAAATAATTCGAGCGGTAATGGTAACATACTTATAGGTACTCAGGCTGGAGAAGACATAACTGGAGACGGTAACCTTCTGTTAGGTTTTTTGGCAGGTGCTTATTCCAATTTTAATAACAAATTAATAATTAGTAGTCCTATTTATGAAGATAATGGTGCTCTTATTTGGGGTGATTTTGAACAACTCCAATTAAAGTTCAATGCTAAGGTAGGTATTGGTTATAATTTTGGTAATTACCCTTCAACTGCTGGTTCAGTTGATGTTTCAAATTACGATTTATTTGTTAAAGGTGGTATATTGACAGAAGCTGTTCGGGTAACTTTACAAAGTACTTGGGCGGATTATGTTTTTGAAAAAGACTACAAATTGCCGAGTTTGGATGAAGTTGAAAAACACATTGAAGAAAAAGGTCACTTGATGAATGTTCCAAGTGCTAAAGACGTAGAGGAAAACGGGATTGAACTCGGCGAAATGGCCAGGATTCAGCAAGAAAAGATAGAGGAATTGACACTTTATATTATTGAGCAAAATAAAATCAATGAAAATCAAAATAAAGAAATTGAAAAATTGAAAATTGCTTTACAAGTATTATTAGAAACAACAAAGTAAAAACAATTTTCAAAAGATATGAAAAAACTAATTTTATTTTGTGTTTTTATCGTGAACATATACACAGTATATGGACAAAAAGACATAATTCGGGATGAACATTACCTAAGCCCGAATGGACTGTTTGAAACGGTATTTGATCATTATGGTAATAGCTATCAACTATCTGATATTTTAATTAGCAAAGAAGTAAGGACTGACAAAAATAATTTGTCAAGGTCTGTAAATTCAGTTTCTATGAGTTGTGGCTATTATAATGTTTTTTTTGAAACCGGCTCTGGTATGGAAGATTCTTCAAATCCTATCCATATGGAAAGAAGGGATGTCCTGTGTAGGGTATTAACAGATCTTTCCAATTTTATAAATTCTCCACTTACAACGAATGGATTGAATAATAAAGTAAATATATGGGTTAGGAATATTAATAATGTAATAACATTGCCAAACACTCCAAATGGAGTATTAGGAATGGCAAGTTCATTTTATACAATGCCTCATAACACAACGACTGGTTTTGGAGGTATAATCGATAATGAAATTTGGAAAACAATTCACCTAGGTAAAGATTCTTATACAAATACAGTTTCACCATTACTGTCAAATGGTATAAATGCTGGACAATCGGGAATTTTTTATCATGGCATGATGGCCTTCAATTTTAATACTACTGACACGGCAATACCTAATACCCCCTCAATCCTTTGGAATACGAGTTTATCGGCTACATCGTTTCCAGGTAAATATGATTTATACACTGTTATATTACATGAAATGACACATGCATTGGGATTTGCCAGTTTATTGAATTCCAATGGCTTGTCAAAATTTAATTCTGCTTATAACTATTTTAATCGCTATGATACTCGATTAAAAAATAATGCAAACACACAATTTTTAATTAAAAAACAAATTAGAGCTTGTGGCAGTATGTATGATTACGTTTTTAATAATCTATTAAATACAAGTGTCTTGCAACCTAATTCAAATACCTGCAATGATAAAGTTAGGTATGTAGGGCTTTCAAATGTTCCGGTGCATACTCCAACGGTTTTTTCCCCTCCTAGCAGCTTAAGTCATTTTGAAGGAGTTTGTGTTTCACCCAATCCAAGCTTTGTTATGGAAAGTGCAACTGGGGCGAATATTATAAAAAGGTTTTTAAAACCACAAGAACGAAATGTTCTGGGTGATTTAGGATATAGTTTAAATAATAGCTATGGCGTTAGTACAACTTATCAAGGCACAACAACTTATACAGGAACAATTACGGGAATAGATGTTGCAGGAATGAATGACGGGATAAATACTATTGATAACAGCTTTGCTTTTATTGGTAATTCAGGTACAGCTATTGCAATAACCGGAATCTTGAATAATGATTTTACAACCAATAATAGTAATTTAAGATTTGAGTGTTTACAGGATGTGTATGATTCGTCAGCTACATTTTCTAGTACAAGTGGCACTTCTGCAACTACTGTTACATTCAATAGTACAGTAACAGGTGTCCACCTTTTGAGGTATGTTCCTTTTAATAATCTAACTCAGCAGCGAGGGAATATTACCTATGTTTATGTATATGTAATGAATACGAATAATTGTGCTATCCCAACTGCTTGTAATTTAGTTATGAATGGTGATTTTGAACAGTTTTCAACACTACAATCACAATTTTCACCAGTTAGTTTGGCTTGTGGATGGAATGCGGCAAATGGAGCAACCCCTGATTATTTTCATACTGATGCTCTGAATATAAACTTTAAAGTCCCTTGTAATTACTTTGGTTATCAGAGCGATAAAATTCAAGGAAATAATGCCTATGCAGGATTTGTTGCAAATAATGTTTCTACTAATCAAGAGAATATTGTCACGACATTATCATCGCCACTTTTGCCTAATTCTATTTATCAACTTAGCTTTGATGTGTCTTTGGGTGAAGGAGTGAGTTACTTTTTAATGAAGCCACAGGCGTATCTTAGTACCTCGTATAATATTACAGCTAGTAATGGTTATATTACAATCTCTAATCCTAATATGCTTTACAATTCGCCTAATTTTCCTTCCGTATCAAATAGCTGGGAAAGAGTAACAATAATTATAGAAACAGGACCAGTTGCAGGGGAGAGGTTTCTGTATCTCGGGACTTTAAATAATCATGTGCCTAGTGGTCAGGTTATTCCAGGAACGGCTCCAGGGTGTAATTATGCCAATTATGGAGGAGCCGTGGTTAATGCTACCTATTATTATATTGATAATGTTGAATTGGTTCCTTTGGAGGGGGCAAGTTTAAACATTCCTGACGAGCATTGCCAAAATATAGTTTTGTCAGATTTAAGTTCTTATATAATGTCAGCACCCCCAAATGGAGTTTTCTCTGGTTCTGGAGTAACAGTTTCAGGAGGTAATTACTCCTTTAATGCTTCAGTAGCAGGTCTAGGTACACACACTATTACATATAGTTATATTAATAGTGCAGGTTGCCCTATTACAATTAGTTCAGATGTTAGTGTTTTAGATTGTTATGAACCTGAAGATTGTCCAGCTAATTTGACTTTTACTACCACCGAAATTGGTAATGCTGACTATCAAGCTTCATCAGATATAGTTGTTAGTACTAATTATCTCGTAAATTCAGGACTAGTTATAGAAATGACAGCAGGGAATTCTATAACTTTTGATCCAAATTCGGAAATGAAATTCGGAAGCGATTTTCATGCTTATATAGAAAATTGCAGTTTTTCTGAAAGAATTACTAATAGTGTTGAGGATGCAGAACTTGAAAAACTTACGAAAGTATTTGTTTATCCAAATCCTACTAAAGGATTAACAACGATCGTTGCAGATGGGATTAATATTAATGCCGTAACCGTCACATCAATAGAAGGAAAAATAATGTATACTAGTAAGAATAATTATGAATCAAATTATTATGATTTAGACCTTGTCAACTTTGAAACAGGCGTTTATATTGTAAATATAGAAATGGTTAATGGTCAAATCCTAAGTAGAAAAATAATTAAAAACTAAAAAAACATGCTATTATCGACGGTAGGAAAGGAATCATTTCCGTAAGATCTTAAAAAATGTATAATGGAAAAAAACCGTCTCAAGTTTCGTTTTGAGACGTTTTTTTTATTTTATTAAATCTTTACGTATTTTATTTCTTGATTATCTTCTTGTCAAAAACACCTTTATTCGTTTGAATATTAATTAAATACACACCACTGCTTAATTCGCTGGTATCTACTTTTGTTGAACTGCCATTGATTCGTTTAACCAGCTGTCCGACAATACTATAAACCGAAACATTTTGGATAATTTGATTGTTCGAAAGTGAAATGTTCAGTTCATTTGTAACTGGATTTGGATACAAACCAATCTCGTTTTTAGTAAATTCATTTGTTCCCAAAGAACTGTATTGGGTTTTGATGTAGTATAAATTCGTAGTGCCACCTTTTGTAATCAGGTTTGTTCCTGCTGGAACATTCGGAATAATGGCCACACCTGAAGAAGCTGTATGATTGACACCGTTAAGTTTGATGATTCCATTAAAAGTTGGATCAAAAACCAACGTTAGTGTAGATGGATTAAAAGTGGTATAGGTGATTACGGTTGGCGTTTCGATTTTTAAACGGGCTGTCAACGTCAAATCGTCATAGGTTGTCAATCCTGGATTAGAATTCATATTTGCCGATGTAAAACTGTAGAAAGAACTTGTCAATCCTGAAGTGGTGAAATTATGAATCTCATCTCCAGAAGAGGGAACCCCTATCGTTATTGAACCCGAGCCTGAAACGGAAGCTCCAGTCGTTCCTATTGTTGCAATGGTAAAAGATACTTCGTCCGTTGGGGTTCCGGAAATCGTAACTGTTTTTTCGGTCATGTTTTTTACAAAATCAATTCCAAAAGCGGGCAATCCGGTAACGGTTACATCAGTTGCAGTTCCGCCCCAAGTGAAAACCATATTACTGATTGCATTTCCTTCGGCAACCGTTTGTTCGTTGTTTTCAGGGATAATCAAGGTTTGGCTGCTTTCAATTGGTGTTATACCTTGAATGGCTACCAACGATGACGTGTATCCATTTAAAAGAGCCATCAAGCCCGTATTTACGGCAGAATGAGTATCATCGATTGCATTGTTGAATGTCCAACTGATGTCGCCTCCCGAAACCCTTCCGGAATAGGCCATAACATTGTCTTTTGCAACAGTCGGACTGTCAATCACCAAGGCATTCACATACAAAGTGGGATCGGTGTCAAAATTGTTATAGGAACTATTCCCTTGAAATGAAGTGATGGTGTTGCTGACGTTTTCATTCCTTGTAGTAGCTACATAAGCATCAAATTGAGCTGGGTTTGTGGTGGCATTATAAGGGAGAAAACTAGTTTGTCCGCTCATTTCATTGTTGAAAGCCTTGATGATTCCGCCGTTTTCTCCAGAGAAAGTTCCGTTCGAACCGCCTAAAATATCGGTACCTTGTTTGGAAATCATCATCGGATATTTGCAAGTGCGGAAAAAATTCCCTTCCACAAAAACCGATGAACCCAATGTGGAACCTACGCCATATTTCGAAATTCCGTCGAAATAATTGTTATAGACATGAGCCGAATAGTAACGAACCCTTGGATGACGCGAATCCGAATGATCAAACCAATTATGATGGTAGGTGATGTATAATCCTGAATTCGTATTTTCGCTTAACCCCAAAAGGCACGATTTTCCTGTGTCCCAAAAATGATTGTAGGAGAAAGTAACATATGTAGATCTTTTGCAATCCAAAGAGCCATCGCCTTTTGCTTGATCGGCATCGCCTCCCGGAGCTCCATAAAACATATCGCAATGGTGAACCCATACATAATTATTGTCTTGCTGTAGGCTAACATTGTCGCCTTCATTGGCATTTGTAAGCATAAAACCAAGATTTCTAACCTCGATATTCGAACCTTTCTTGATTCGCAATCCCCATCCGTTGACCAAAGCATCAGATCCTACGCCTTCAAAAGTGATGGAGCCATTCACGTTGTTGTTGTTTTCAATCACGATATCGCCACTCAACATATAATTCAAATCAGTAATATTTCCGATCAATCTCACAATCAAGGGACGATTGTCATTTCCTTTTTTAAACCCGTCTAAAATGGTTTGCAGGCCTACACAAGGATTGCTGTTGGCTCCAACTACCACAAGGGAAACGGTGTTTTTAGTTTCTTGTGAAATGTATAAAATAACAGCGTTGTTTTTTACGGTTCCATCAAGATTGTAGCCTCCTGGAATCTTCCCGTTGCTGTGTGCGAAACCATTCCGATCGTGGGGCAAAACCGTAACGGTTTCGGAAATGGTTGCTTCTCCTTCAATATTGGCTGTAACGGGAACTACTTTCAAAGTATAATTTCCAGCTGAAAGTCCAAGTACATCTGCCCGAAAATAAGTTCCGTAATTCCGAATCAGTTGTGTGTCGATTAGTTGATCGATCAAACCGCCACCTGTATAATATACTTTGTAGCTGTCTGCACCTTCAACGGGGCTCCAAGTGACGTATGCAGATTCCAGCCATCCTGTTGCTTGAGTGATCGTGACGTTTTGGGCATTCATTTGAAACGAAAGCCAGAACAATAATGTTAAGTGTAGTATTTTTTTCATAAGATAAATTTGAATAAGCTAAATAAAGTTATGTAATGGATTACACGAAATTATAAATTATAAAATAATTATCCAATATTTTTATGCTAAATAAAAATAAAAGCTAAAAATTTTATCATAAAGCCAATAAATACAAGGTTTTTTAAAAGTACTATTTTAAAAATAAATCTTCAATTTAACAGATTCCAACTATGAAAGAGCATTTTTTTAGAGCTTATAATTCATTTTTATTCCAAAAAACGTCAATAATATTCTTTAATGGATAATCTAAGCCTATTTTGTAATTTGTAAAATACTATTTACGGTTCATTTTTTTAATAATAATGCTATTATGTCGCCTATTAATAATATGATATTAATTTTTAGGCTAATATTTTTATTAATATACTATTTTTAGTATTTTTGTGTAATCGATTACTTTTTTAATTTGGTTTTTCTTTTATAATTGTATCTTTTTAAGGTTTAAATAATTAATAATGAGGTGTTTAATAGTTTTTTCTATTTTGATGAATTTGAACTTGGCTTTTGGTCAGGTTGCAAAGGATACTTCCTTTACCGTTTCATCAGAATATAAGAAGCAATTAAAAAAATATCCACATATAAAAATGGTAAAACCTCAAAGTAATTCATTGGTTTTGAAGCAAAAGGATATTGTTTACACTGATGAAAACCGACCCTTATATCTTGATGCTTATCTTTTCAAATCCAATATAAAACTTCCAGCGGTTGTAATGCTTCACGGTGGCGGATGGAAATCGGGCGATAAATCGATGCTTGAATCATTTGCAGAAAAAATCGCATCAAATGGGTATCAATGTTTTGCCGTTGAATACCGTTTATCAGATGAAGCTCAATATCCTGCAGGAATTGAGGACGTGTTAAAAGCTATAGCTTATATTAAAAAGAATGCTGAAAGATTCAATGTTGATGCTTCAAAAATTGCAATCTTGGGACAATCTTCGGGAGCTCAAATGGCTTCTTTGATCGGGACAAAATACAATACAGAGGTTAATGCAATCATCAATATTGATGGCGTTCTGGCATTTCATCATCCAGAATCAACAGAAGGGAAATATGCCTCGTTATGGCTTGGAGGAACCTATGAAGAAATTCCCGAAATTTGGAAGGATGCATCGGCACTTTTTCATACAAACGAAAAAACGCCTCCCATTTTGTTCATCAACAGTCAACACGATCGTTTTCATGCAGGTAGAAACGATATGATCGAGATATTGAACAAACACAAAATATATTCAAGAGTGGAAACCATTTCGGATAGTCCACACACATTTTGGCTGTTTGAGCCTTGGTTTGACAAAACGGTACAATACACACTTGATTTCCTAAACGAAAAATTAAAATCTTAAATAATGAATTTATCAAAATTATTTCTTGCAACTTCAACGGTTTGTCTTTTGGCAAGTTGCAGTTCGAAACAGACAAGTTTGCAATCTAAAAACCAAAAAACCTATGCTGAAATTTCGGTTAAGAAAGGCGGAAAATGGAACGGAAAAAAATACGAAGGAGGCACTTTTAAAAACGTCGAAAGCTTGAAAGTTCCAGAAAGTCACACCGATCATTCGTTTTACATTCGCTATGAAGGTCCGGGTTGGGAGAGCAATAAAGTGGGATATCGATTGTATTTAGATTGGCGAAATGCGATTGATATTTATGGAAAAAAAACAGATACTTTGGTCTTGTCGCAAGTGGGGCAGGATGGTTTTGATTCTTATCATAATATGAGCGATTGGGGTGCCGATATTCTGAAAGTGGCAAAGGGAATGGGAGTCGGTTCCATCGGAAGGATTGTCAATAACGAAATGCATCATTTTAGGGAAGTTGAGGCAACAGAAGCCAAAGTTTCAAACCACAAGGATCGATCAGAGGTAAAAGTAAATTATACGGGTTGGAAAACAAACAACCAAAAAACCAATTTGGAATCGCAATTGACCATTTTTCCAGACGAACGTTATACGAAACACACGATTCAATCATCTGAATTGATGGACGGAATTTGCACAGGAATTGTAAAACTGAATAATCTTCCTGTCATAGAAAAATCAAGTGAAAACAAAAAATGGGCTTATATTGCAACCTATGGCGTTCAGACCCTTTTTGATGATCAATTAGGAATGGCCGTTTTCTATGAAGTTGCAACAGCCGAAAAACCTTTTGAAGGACCACATGATCATCTGATTCAGTTCAGACCAACAAAAAACAAGATTACGTTCTACTTTCTTGGTGCTTGGGAAAAAGAACCGAACGGCATCAAAAGCAAGGAAGCTTTTATTCAATATTTGGATGAAAATTTAAAAAAACTAAACGACGGCAATACACTCAATTAATATGAAAAGAAGAAGCAAATTATATGTATTAATTGTTGCAACATCGATAGTGATGGGTTGCAAATCCAATAAAATAGTTACATCCAATTCTAATTTGGAAGTTCCAACAGAATTAAAATGGTCGGAAAGAATGGCTTTAACCTTGATGAAGCAACATCCAAATGCTTACGAAATTGATCATAAAACCCAACCAAAATGGGATTATGTTCACGGATTGGTCATGACTTCTTTTGAGAAATTATACGAAGAAACCAAAAAGCAATCTTATTATGATTATCTGAAAGGATATTATGATGCCACGATTCAGCCCGACGGAAGTATTCCTACGTATAAAATAGAAAATTATAATATTGATATGTTGGCTGCTGGAAATGCACTTTTTTATCTTTACGACACTACTAAGGAAGGTAAATATTTAAAGGCATTAGAATTACTCCGAAGCCAGTTGGACAAGCATCCTCGAACTTCCGAAAAGGGTTTTTGGCACAAGAAAGTCTATCCAAACCAAATGTGGCTGGACGGTCTGTATATGGGTTCGCCTTTTTATGCACATTACACGGTGAAATTCGAAAATGGAAAAAATCTGGATGATGTTGCACTTCAATTCGAGCAGATACAGAAGCATTTAGTAGATGCCAAAACCGGACTTTTATACCACGGTTGGGACGAAAGTAAGGAAATGGCTTGGGCCAATAAACAAACGGGAACTTCCCCGAATTTTTGGTCAAGATCGTTGGGATGGTATGCCATGGCTTTGGTGGATGTTTTGGATTATATGCCCGAAAATCATCCGAAACACAAAGAATTGGTTGTTTATTTGAACCAATTGGCTGAAGCCTTGAAAAAACAGCAACACGCTTCAGGATTGTGGTACCAAGTTACAGATCAAGGAAATAGAGAAGGAAATTATTTGGAAGCTTCGGGAACGGCAATGTTTGCCTATTCTTTTGCAAAAGGAGTAAACAAAGGCTATTTGCCAAAAGAATATAAAAAAGTAGCCGAAAAGGCATTCGACGGATTGACTAGGGATTTAGTGAAAATATCTTCGGAAGGATATGTAATTATTACAGAAGCCTGTGCTGTTGCAGGTTTGGGAGGCAATCCGTATCGTGATGGATCTTTTGAATACTATGTCAACGAACGAAAGCAAGATAATGATCCGAAGGCAACCGGACCGTTTATTTTAGCAGCCTTAGAATTAAACAAATAAGCAATCAGATGCAAAAAACAATCCTACTTTTTCTCCTGCTTGTTGGTTTTTCAAAAGGCCAGTCTCAAATTTTGAAAACTTCGTGGAATGATATTGTCAACAAAAAGGATGAGGCTTGGTTTCAATCCAAAGAAGCTGAAGAAATAGCCCAAAATGTTTTGTTGTATCAGCGGGATATTGGCGGTTGGCCTAAAAATATCCAGATGCAGGAACCGCTTTCTGAAAAGGAAAAATCAGAGTTGGTAGCCTTAAAATCCAGTTCAAAAGGATGCACGATTGATAACGGAGCGACAATTTCGGAGCTATTTTTTTTATCCAAAATATACAAGCAAAATCCAAAGGAAGAATATAAAAACGCTTTTTTGAAAGGGTTGGATTATTTGTTGATGGCACAATATGAAAACGGTGGATGGCCTCAATTTTATCCGTTAGAAAAAAAATATTCTTCGCACATTACCTATAATGATGACGCTATGACCAATGTGATGCTCCTCTTGAAACAAATAAAAGATAAGACGGATTATTATTCAATCCAGCCATCCGAAGAAATCAGAGAAAAAACAAGTCGAGCATTTGATAAAGGGATTGATTGTATCTTGAAAACCCAATATAGACAAAAAGGTGTTTTGACAAGCTGGTGTGCTCAACACGATGAATTTACCTTATTGCCAGCCGATGCCCGAAGTTTTGAATTGGCTTCGTTGAGCGGTTATGAATCGGCAAAGATTTTATTCGTTTTGATGAGTGTTAAAAATCCTTCGAATGAAATTATAACAGCCGTAAACAGTGCCGTTGATTGGTTAGAAAAAACAAAAATTACCAATCTAAAAGAAGAGCGGATTTATGATGAAAAAGGCAAGATGATCGATAAAAAAATGATTCCTGCTCAAAATTCCGAACCAATTTGGGCTCGTTTTATGGAATTGGAAAACAACAAGCCTTTTTTTTGTGACCGTGATGGAATCAAAAAGGATTCAATTTCGCAGATTGGTCTCGAAAGAAGAGTGGGATATGCTTGGTATGGTTCGGCTCCACAAAAGGTTTTAGAGAAATTTGAAAAATGGAGCAAGCAAAATTTCCTCAAAAAGCCGGTTGATGAAAATAATGTAACCGTTGTCCAAGATGGTTCTGGCGATTATACTTCGATCCAGGAAGCCATCAATCAGGCAAAGGCTTTTCCGTATGAAAAGATTACGATTTACATCAAAAATGGGATTTACAAAGAAAAAATCAAAATCCACGAATGGAACAGCAACCTGCAGCTAATCGGCGAAAGCCAAGAAAAAACGATTATCGCATTTGATGATTATTTTGGCAAAATGGGTTTGGGCAGAAACAGCACTTTTTATACCTATACTCTGATGGTTCAGGCCGATGATGTGGTCTTAAGAAATCTTACCATCCAAAATGTTGCTGGAGAAGTTGGACAGGCTGTGGCACTTTCGGTAACTTCAAATAGGGTAGCGGTTGTGAATTGCAAACTACTTGGAAATCAAGATACTTTGTATGTAACAGGAACCGGAAAGCAATATTTTAAAAACTGCTATATCGAAGGGACGACCGATTTTATCTTCGGAAGTGCAACTGCATTTTTCGAGAATTGTGAAATTCACAGCAAAAAAGATTCCTATATCACGGCGTCTTCCACTCCGAAAGACAGTGCTTTTGGTTATGTCTTCAGCAATTGCAAATTGACGGCAACCGATTCTGTTTCGAAAGTATATTTGGGACGACCTTGGAGAATTTATGCTAAAACCGTATTTCTGAATTGCAATTTAGGACGTCATATTTTGCCCGAAGGATGGCACAATTGGTCGAAACCCGAAGCCGAAAAGACTGCTTTTTATGCTGAATTTCAAAATAATGGAGAAGGTTCAAAAACGCAATCACGGGTGAAATGGTCGCATCAGCTTTCAAAAAAGGAAGCAAAAAAATATACGAAAGAAAATATTCTAAATGAATCACAGCCTGATTCTAAAAAACAGTGGTATGCAGATTTCTAGGACTTTATTTTTAGTTTTAATTTTGGCTTTTGGATGTAAAACTGTTCAAACATCAGAAGAAAATTCATCCGTCGTGATTTATACAATTGGCGACTCTACAATGGCGAACAAACCCAATCCAAACGAAAATCCAGAACGGGGATGGGTACAAACACTCGGACAGTTTTTTAATGAAAAAGTAACGATAAAAAATCACGCCGTAAACGGAAGAAGTACCCGAAGTTTCAGGGATTTGAAGCATTGGCAACCAGTTTTAGATTCTTTGCAACCGGGAAATTATGTGTTCATTCAATTTGGTCACAACGATGGAAAAGACACCGATCCGACACGTTATACCAATCCGCAAACTTCTTACAGGAATAATTTGATGCGTTATGTAGAAGAAACTCGTGCCAAAGGAGCCATCCCGATTTTGTTTTCGTCAATTGCCAGAAGAAAGTTCAATGAGCAAGGAGTTTTGTTGGATTCCCACGGAAATTATACCTTGCAGGCCCGTTTGGTAGCCCAAGAAATGAATGTACCTTTCTTTGATATGCAATATTATACCGAACTTTTGGAAGAATCCTACGGCGTTGAAGGTTCCAAGAAACTGCATCTTCATTTTGCTCCAAATGAAAACAGTTACATCTCAAAAGGAATTGAGGACAACACGCATTTATCGGTTTTGGGAGCTACAGAAATTTCGAAAATTTTTGTGAATGAGTTGAAGAGACAGAAGCATGCTTTGGGGCTATATTTGAAATAATCTAAAAATAGTCATATTACGTTTTACTATAAAATAGATCCTTAAACTTTTTATAATAAAGAGTTTAAGGATTTATTCAGTTTATATATTATCTTTTCAAAGAGAAATGTGCTTTAAATTCTTTGTTTGTTCCTTGTCTATTTTTATAGGAAAGCGTAAACCAATAATCTGTTGACGGGAGCTGCTTTCCGTTCAATGTTCCGTCCCAAGAACTGTTTTGAGAAGGATTAATAGAGGTAATCAATTTTCCGTATCGATCAAAAATATAAATCTTGGCATCTTGTTGTTGTGATAAGCCTTCGATTGACCAAGTATCGTTATAGCCATCACCATTAGGAGTAAAAAAACGGGGATAATTCATGGCAAAAACAGGCAGTACTAATTCTCCACAACCATTCTTGTCTCTTATTGTCACTTCATATTCACCTTGATAAATGTTTGTAAACTGGTTGCTTTCTTGTGGTATTCCATCATCCAATTGAAATTCATAATTTGTAGATCCTCCAGTAACCGTAATAGTTATGGTCTGATTTCTATTGAAGTCTTGTTCTACTGACACTTCCGCAATGGCTAAAGAAGAGGTTCCTACAATTGAGGTGGCTGTATTGGAACATCCTGTAAGTAAGTTTGTAGCCGTTACTTTATATACTCCAGGAACAAAGGCAAGATGAGTATTTGTAGTGGTAGGCAACGGATTGTTATCACGTGTCCAACTGAAACTATGATTTGTGTTAGGAAGTCCACAGTTAAGATTCTTAGGCAATAATACAGCACCAGTTTCATTATTGATGCACAAAAACTCATCTTTCAAAACCGGTGTTGGTAGAGGATTTACTAAAATTGTCATTTGTACTGTTGCAGCACATTGCCCAGCATTTGGTTTAAAAGTATATACGGTAGAAACATTCTCATTGATTGCCGGCGACCAAGTTCCCGTAATCCCGTTGTTGGAAGTCACAGGCAAGGCCGACAATGTTTCCCCTGAACAGATTGGAGCAACCTGTGTAAAAGTCGGAACTACGGAAGTATTTACCGTAATGGTCATGCTTGCCGAACCTGCACATTGACCCGCATTCGGTGTGAAGGTATAGGTTGTCGTAGCCATATTGTCCAAGGCTGGCGACCAGGTTCCAGCAATCCCGTTGTTGGAAGTCACAGGCAAGGCCGACAATGCTTCCCCTTGGCAGATTGATGGCACTTGCGTGAATGTCGGAACGGTGCTATTATTTACCGTAATGGTCATGCTTGCCGAACCTGCACATTGACCCGAATTCGGAGTGAAGGTATAGGTTGTCGTAGCCATATTGTCCAATGCAGGCGACCAGGTTCCCGTAATCCCGTTGTTGGAAGTCACAGGCAAGGCCGACAATGCTTCCCCTTGGCAGATTGGATTTACAGAAGTGAAACTCGGAACCACAGAAGTATTTACCGTAATGGTCATGCTTGCCGAACCTGCACATTGACCCGAATTCGGTGTGAAGGTATAGGTTGTCGTAGCCATATTGTCCAAGGCTGGCGACCAGGTTCCCGTAATCCCATTGTTGGAAGTCACAGGCAAGGCCGACAATGTTTCCCCTTGGCAGATTGATGGCACTTGCGTGAATGTCGGAACGGTGCTATTATTTACCGTAATGGTCATGTTTGCCGAACCCGCACATTGACCCGCATTCGGTGTGAAGGTATAGGTTGTCGTAGCGGAATTGTCCAATGCAGGCGACCAGGTTCCCACAATCCCATTGTTGGAAGTCACAGGCAAGGCCGATAAAGCTTCCCCTTGGCAGATTGATGGCACTTGCGTGAATGTCGGAACGGTGCTATTATTTACCGTAATGGTCATGCTTGCCGAACCTGCACATTGACCCGAATTCGGAGTGAAGGTATAGGTTGTCGTAGCGGAATTGTCCAATGCAGGC
>NZ_JAVDVI010000025.1:0-18563 GCF_031456785.1 Flavobacterium arsenatis | reverse complement strand
AGTTTAAATATTTAATTGTCAGAGATTTAAATATACTAAATTTTACCTTTTTGTACAATATTTTTAGCCTAAATTATTAATCGAGTTCAGGTTATTAATAAATTCCAAATCTTCATTTTTTTGATACAATTTGTAATTTTTTTGAGCAATCCACCATTTTTTGTTCAATTCAAAGTTTGAGTATTTTCTTATTTGAACTTCTCCTTTATTTATGTTTTCAAAATCAACAAAATAAATACTGTCTAAAGTTTTATATTCTTGAGCAAACGTTATGTTTGATATTATAATAAAAATTGTTATTAAAATGTTTTTCATTTTCAAAATTTTGTTTCTGGGTGCGGATTTTCTAAACTTACCGCTAACTCTCAGATTGACGCAACTGTGCCGTTTTTAATTATTTACTGTCGTTTGTTATCGTTATAAAATTAAGGCGATTTTATATTTCAATGGCAAACCATTTACAATTCGCTGGGTTTGGTTTACGATTCGTTGGGAAAGTATAGGTTTTTTGAAGTTATAATGAACCTCGAAGAGGTAAAATGATTATAGAAATAGAATGTTTCAGAGAAAAAAATCCCGTAGGGATGATATTGTTACCCTTTCAAGGTTAAAAAATCGGTCGTCTATATATTTCTATAATCATTTCAACCTTTTAGGCTTTTCCTTTTTTCCAAATATATAAATCTTCCTTATTGAAAATGAAACCATTTACAATTCGCAAGGTTTCATTTACGATTCGTTGGGAAAGTATTGGTTTTTTGAAATTATAATGAACCTCGAAGAGGTAAAATGATTATAGAAATAGAATGTTTCAGGGGAAAAAATCCCGTAGGGATGGTATTGTTACTCTTTCAGGGTTAAAAAATCTGTCAACTATATATTTCTATAATCATTTCAGCCTTTCAGGCTTTTCATTTTTTTCCAAATAAAAGACTGCTTCTCGACAAATCGGTACAAGCTCGACGGATCTGGCTTGAAATTTTATTTTACTTTTTTTTCTAATTTGCATTGTAAATTTTCCTACTCTTATATTTTCCTTTTTCGATAATAAAAATGACTCTGTATGCTCCAGCACCATCAGAATTCATCAATATAATGTATAAGGTTTCAGTGTTTTTATCAAAATAGCATTCTGAATATTCGTTGTTTGTGTTAAACAGGTTTTCAATTTCTTTTTCAGGAATTTCTATTGTTTGATTGTCGATGTTTGCTGTAATTGATGTGTAATGTGTTTGCGGAAGCGTGCCGTCTGTTCCCCAAATTTCTTGGTGTTTATATTTGTCAACCGCATAAGTTGCATATTGGAAAGTTGAAAAATATTTTTTGTTTGCTTCATAGTCAAATTTTTCAGTTTTGATTTTTATTTGAATGTTTCGTAAAATAAATTCTGCTCCATTTTCATCGTGCCAAACAGACGGAATGTGTTCGTATGAGTTGATGGGTTTTAATCTTGATTTATGAATGTAACCTGTAAGAAGGTTTTCATCGTTTTCTAAATAATCTATAATGAGCCAATTACCAAGCTCATCACCATAGTTAAAAATATAAACAATTTCGCCCGATTTAATTTTGCCCACAATTTTGCTGTTTGTGTTTGCCTCTTCTCTGATATTTACATAGCCGTCTTTGTCTTCAATTTTAGCAAAATTTGAAAATGAAAAAAGGTTTTCTGATTCATTTTCGGAAACTAATTTTACATTGGACTCAGTGGTTTGAAGTTGTTTACTGGTTTCTGTTGCTTGTTGTGATGTTTGTCCACAAGATTGCACGAAGAAAATCAAAGCGAAAGCGGTTAATAATAGCAGATTTTTCATTTGGTTTTATTTTTTAGATTCCGACGGATAATCAACTCCTCCAGCTCCAGAATGTGTGCTTTTGTATGGTATAATTTCTTTTTTGGGAAGTACTTCTTTTTCTTGTTGGATGCATTTGTTGATGAGTGTATCCTTTTTCATATCATATTCGTTTTGATAATAAGTTATGGTGGCAATATAATTTAGGGTGTCGTTTTCGCAAAACGTGATGTATAATTCTGCAATTTGATATTCCCGATAATGGCTAAGTTCTTCGCTCGAAAATCCTCCTGGATCTTCTTCGTTGTCTATGAAATGTGCGGTTCCGGCTTGTCCAAATGGGTTGGTTCCCCATCCTTCAAAATAGGTATAAAAGCTCAACGAATATTGCAAATCTGTTCTTGAACCTTCTGTGTATTCGTACTTGTATTTGAATTTATCTTCGTTGCCGATGAATTCTTTATTCATTTTTTCAATCGCCATTTTTTTGATAATGCTGTTTAGCGAATCTCTGTCGTTGATTTCATTTTTAACCAAGTACAAATGCGGATATACTTTTGATTGGATGAATTCCATATTGGTAAAAAAGGCATAATCGATGATTTTTGCAAAAATCAAAATTCCCAATAAGCTCAAAGCCCAATAGGTTCTTGTTTTTGTTTTGCTTATCCAAACTATTATTTTGTAGCAAGAAAATAGAATAACAAAAAGAATTATTAGTAGAAATAAAATTAATATGATGAGTATTATTATCATTTATTTTATAAATTCGTTAAAGTCAAAACCTTCGAGATAGGCTATTTTCCAAACATTATTTTCTTTGATGGCTTTTGTTTTATACTGAAAATCATCGCCCCAAGTCCAAACAAAACTGGCTTTGTTTTCTTTAATCGCAAGTTTTTTTATAGTCAAAATTTCCCAATAATTATCTGGATTGTCCTGGCAATTGCACCACGGATTGGCATCAAAACCAAAGGAGGGAAGTTCGCCAATGTTCCAAACAATTGTTTTGTTCAACATTTTTTCATCAATCGTCAAAGCTATTTTATCGTAATTTTCGATGAACTGCTCTGAAAATAAATTGGTTTCACTAAGTTCTTTCAACCTTTTTTTGTGGCTGTCCAAATCAAGTTTGGTATAAACGCTGTCGGTTTTTTCTATTTGAATTGGGTCAAAATCTGCTTGCGAACTTTTTGTTTCATTCCATTTGTAAAGAGCTCTGGTTAGGTTTTGGAGTTCTAATGAGTCGTTTGTTGTTTTTGATGGAATTGCCAAAATGATTGTTTCAGATTCAGTCTTGTTTTCTGATTGTTTGCAGGAAAAAAGAGTAACAGTTAACAGTATGATTATTAGGTTTATATGTTTCATTTGCTTTTCATTTTTTCTTTGTGACTATAGTAAAGTTTAGAGCATCTTTCGGAAAATTCAAAATAAATATCTTCGCCAAATGTTTCCAAAGTAATTGGTTGAAACTTCATTTTGGTTTTGATTGTTGGGATTTTCACGAGTTCGCCTTTTTCATTATTTGCAAAATTGTCATAATAATTCCAGTTTCCGATGTAATCGTGTGTCAATAGATTTACGCTTGATTCGCCACTTCCGTTTCCTGTTGCGGTTCCAAATTCGTATCTGCTCATTCCTATTAATTGGATTTTTTTCAACTTTTTGTTGTATCTGAATTGATTTTTATAACCAGCTCGCATCCAATCATTAAAAAACACAAAACCATTTTTTGCATCTACAATTCCCGACATAGCATTCAAAATTTCTATCGGTTTGCTTTCAGTTTTTTTGAAATTTTGTGTAGATAATTTACAGACAATCACGGCTTTTTCAAGGTCTAAATAAACCGTGTCTTTCACGCCGTCAAAGTCGATGTCTTTTATGAGTTTTTCCTGTGCAAAGGTGAAAACATAGGCAAATAAAAGTAGGGATATCAATAGTTTTTTCATCTTTTTGATATTTTTATGGTTGTTGTTTCTATCATAATGTCATCCCATCGGGATTTTGGTTGGTAGCTTTATTTGTATCAATAAAAGCAGTTTTCTACTTCGAGTCAAAACCATAAAGTCACATATTCAAATCGGTTTTTATATCGATTTTGCTTTTTCCTCTTTTCAAATATAAAAACATTCATACCTGAAATGTGAAACCATTTACAATTCGCAAGGTTTGGTTTACGATTCGCAAGAAATTTGAAGAGAAGTTGAGAATTTTTCCCAAGTTTATCACAAAAAAAACCTCGCATAGAATCCTGAAACTTCGGGACAAACGAGGTTGTTTTTTGTAATTATATTTAAATTTATATTTTTGAAAGGATTGTGAAATGGTTACCCTTGTTGGTGGTAGTCTTGATTATTTATCATTGTAATGTCCCCAAAAAGAAAGAACAATAACCACAATTTTTTCGCCTTCAATTCTGTAAACAATTCGATGCTTATCAGATATTCTTCGCGACCAAGTTGCTACTTCGTAGTGTTTTAGTTTTTCTGGCTTTCCAGTTCCTGTTGTTGGGTGTTCTCTTAATTCATTTAAAAGTTTGTCGATTTTGAATAGAATCTTTTTGTCGCCCGATTTTTTATGTTTTTCAATGTCAGAAATTGCTTCTTCGGTTAATTCTATCGAATAACTCATAAACCCAAAAATTGTTTTTGTTGTTCACTTGTAAGCTTGTTGGTTTTTCCAGATTCAGCTTGTTTAATAGATTTATCTATTTTAGCGATGAATTCATTTTCGCTTAATAAAGTTTGCTCATCAGAAATTCCAATTTCAAAACGAACTTTCATTTCTTTCAATAAAGATTTTAGCAAAGATTTTTGCTGTTCATTTTTCGGATAAATTGTTATACTTTCCATCTTATTTCAAATTTAAGAATTATACAAATGTAATTAAATTGATTCAAAAATTGTTCGGTTTAACCTTTAAGTCATCTCTACTTCGGGTCAAAACCATAAAGCCACATATTCAAATCACTCTTAATGTCCACTTTAGTTTTTTGAGAAAGAATAAAGTACAAATCTACAATGGCTTCTCTGTCTTCTGTGTCGCCCAATTTGTCTTTTAATTTTGCCAAACCGATTAGTAATTTTGCTTTTATTTTATCTTTATTTTCGGTGTTTTTTTTGCAATAATCAATATCTGCGACAATCGTTTTAGTAATTTCCTCATACTCTTGCTGTGTAATCATTTCATCTGACAACAAAATTTTGAACCTGCCCAAAACCTGTTGCTTCATTTCTGCGTAACTTGGTTCTTTGGGTTTTGTCCATTTTTTTTCATAAATGGCAGAAAGTTCATCGTGAATTCCGAGTTTTTTTATTCTGTCAATGGCTCCATAAATGTTGAGAATTTCAAGATTGCTGTTATTGCTTTTGTTGCAGTATTTTAGCATTCCGTCTGTCAGAATTTCTTTTAGAGCGGTAGCAGAAATTGTGGTGTCGGTTTTTATTTTGGTAATCGTGGCAAGCATTTCATCATATTCTACATCTGAAATGTCTGTATGAATTTTGAATTGTTTAGTTCGGTTGACTTGAGCAATTAAATCATCTAATTTTTCGCTATCGTTTTGGTAATTTTCAAACCAGTTATTCATCACTTTGTTCAATTTCAACCCAATCTCATAATCATCCTTATCAATTGTTGGAAACTGTCGCATTGTAATTTGGCTTGTAATGATACCATAAGTGGATGAAATTTCTGAAAATAGGGGTTGATTAATTTTAATATTCTCGAAACTCTTGATGGTTTCAAAAAACATTTTTTCCAATCCTGGAAAATCAATATCCTGATGTTGTAAATAATAATCTAAATCTGCATTTAGTCTTTCTTTGATTTGTGTGAATTCACTTTGTGTGATGATTTTTTCTTCTTCCAATTTTTTTAAATCATCAGTAAGTATTGTTCTGTTGAGATTGATTACTTCTTCGGTTTGATTTTTCATATCTGTGCAGGAACTGAAAATTGTAAGTAATAGAACTGAAATTGTTTTTAAAAAATATTTTATGATTGATGGTTTCATTTCAAATTGATGTTTTTTTCTTGATTTCGGTTGTATTTCAATTTCTTATTTCAATTTTAAAAATTGGGATAAACTCCTTCAAAGTTGTTTTCAATTGTTATGGTTGTTATTTTGTCAAGCTTCCATTGTTTTTTTACTTTTATCAAATAATAACTTTCAATCACTTGTTTGTTTTCTTTCAAATCACCAATTATACAGTGATAAGCAATGTTTTTTCTATCGATTTTTTCAAAATTTATACCCAACCGTTTGGCATTTTTAAAGAAACTATTTCTTGCTTCATCATTTTTAAAGCTCACTTCTATTTCGTTATTGTGTTTATCTCTCGTGTAAATAGAGCCATAGAGATAGTCCCAAAATATAGGATTATCCATTTTTTTCTCAAATTCTTGTAGTAAATTCAAATTATTGATAGATTTTCCTTTTCCATTCGAATAGATTTCTATTTGATTAAAATATTCCATTGCTCCAGTGCCACATCCAAACTCGCCAGGTGGTTTTAAGTTTCCCAACATCATAATGGTGTCTTTCTTATTTTCATCTTTGAAAGATTTAAGGAACACGTTGAAATCATCTAATTTTTGAGCAAATGCCAAACTTGGAATAAATAAAACCATCAAAATCACCCAATTTATTTTGTCTTTCATTTTCAAATATTGTGTTTATAAAGTTTTTTTTCAAATGTAAAAACATTCATCCCTGAAATGTGAAACCATTTACAATTCGCAAGGTTTGGTTTACGATTCGTTTTTTTTATTTTGAAATAATTATACCATCTCATTCTCAACATCCTCTTGTATAATTATAAAGATTGGGTTCTCCGTTGTCGTCAATTATTTTTAGCCAGCCTTCGGTTTTGTATTCTATATTTTCTTTTTCGTTCAATTCTGTGTTGCACGGATGTTCTCTGTATTTTGTGACTTTTACTTTGCACCATTGTCCGTAGGTTTCGGTTGTGAGTTTTATTTCAAATAAATCGCCTCGAACGGAACTTATTATTTCGCCATCTGTGTTTGGTTTTTTTCGCAAACGCAATCCGGGTTCGTTGGCATAATAACCCAATACATCTTGACTTTGCCCAATCATAAAATCACGCCAACTCATTGCCTTGAAACCGTGTTTTTTAATTTCGGAAACGTTTAGCCAATGATTTTTTAAAGGATCAAGAATTTTCAGATATCCTTGAACAGAATCGGTGTAATTTAGGGCAAATAGTTCATAGCCAATTTCCCGATAATTGTTAACCTCTGCTTTTTTGTTTCCCGATACAAAATAGATTTTATACGGAACTTGATCATCTGTTTTTTTATCGCCAATTCTTTTTATTGTTCCGATAATTTTCCCTTTTGGACCATCATACACCGAAAAACCTTGTTCTGGCAAAAGGATGCAACAGTATTCTTCAGAATATTTTAAACTGTCAACCAGCGGAACAATGAGTCCTCGTTTGGTTACTGTTTTTTCGGGTTTTGTTTTAATGTCGTTTGCACAAGACGTTAAAACAAATAGCAACGAAATTAGAAATAGTGTTGTTTTTTTCATTTATTTATCAATATCAATACATTTATTCGCTCTTCGGGATTTGCCCAACTCGTAGCATCAATCTATAAATTTATTTTTCTTTTGATATTCCCAGAGTTCTTTATTTTTCTCTATGTAATGTGTTGGCGTATCAATGTAATTTGCTCTGGCTTCAAAGCCGTTATCGAGTTTTAGTTTAACGCTATCTTCCAAATTTTCAAAACGTTTTTTGATGTATTCTGCCTTTGACAATCGCTTTTCGTAATAGGTTTCATCGCCTTTCGGTTCTTTGGCTGTTAATTTTTGTTTCAGGATTAATTTTTCCAAAAAAACACCTCGCAACCAAACCGCAATATTGCCATCATTGGCTATGCCGACTAAAAAAGTGAGGCCTTTTACTCCGGTTGGATGGCTATGCAATTTTGTAGCCTGCTTGTTTTGCAAGGCGGATTCAAAAATTTGTTTAATTTCTTTTTCGGGCAAGTTCAAAGTGTCGCTGTAAAACTTTTTATCTCGATACGAAACATATTGCAAAACCAGTTTTACGGGCAATCGCTCCCTGTGATGACTTTCGGCGAAATAATATTCTTCGCCCCATTTTGAGGTAAACCTATCTACATCTTCATCTTTTATATGACCCAAATCGCCATCTGCCAAAATAAAATAAGCGTTATGAATAGCAATTGGATAACTTTCTGGTGCACAAACGCTTGAAAAATAATAATACCTATCCGAGCTTTTGTAATTGATGAATTTAATTACAATTGCGACAACCAAAATCAAAGTAATGGCAATGTATATTTTATTGATGAAATTTAGCTTCATAATTAATTTTTAAAAGCACCAGCTAAACCTGCTCCATACCACATTAAGCCAAATAATAGTAAACTGATAATCAGCGAAATTGCAAACAACCATTTTGCAATTCGATAGCCTTTGCCGTGATAGCTGAAGGCGTAAAAGCCTAATAAAACCGTTGCCACAAAAGATAAATAGCAATAATTTATTGACTCCTGATTGCTTCCGTTATCTTCTACATTTGCAAAAATCAGAAGCAAAATTAAATTGACTACAATGAGCAAAATGGACAGATTGCTGTTTTTTTGTTTGATGATTTCTGGTGTGTTTTGTTGCATTGATATTCTTTTTTGTTTATAATAATTTCATCCCTTCGGGATTTTGGTTGGTTCTCATCTTTATTTCTATAATCATTTCATCCCTTCGGGATTTTCCAAGTCCGAAGGACTGACAGGATTATAGCAAAATTTGTGCAGGTGTTACACAAAACCCTAAAAGGGTGGTATTGTTATTTGGTTAGAATTCTTTTATTTACGATTTATTTGCATTGATTTTTTATTCTATTTGATTTATAACAAAGGATTTAGCTTGTCTGTTTTTTTCAGGATCTATGGATGTTTGAGGTTTTTCGTTGTATTGAATGTAATAGAGATTGTTACTTGTTTTCAGTAAAATAGGAGCGTTTTTATGGATGCTAAAATCAATTTTAGTTTTGGCTGTTTTGTTGTTCCAATTTAGTTTATAATAACTCAAATAAACCGGATAGTCACGAACTTCAAATCCGTTGTTCCAACCACCACCAAGCTTACTTTCTGAATCTACCACTACATTGTCAAATTCAACTAAACCGTTCTCTTTATTATTTGCTATGGTTTTTTCTTCATTGTCTATAAAATCTTTAGTCCAACGTTCAAATTTTATGCCTTTAATACTGTTGATAACCACACTATCATTTTTTATTGAACTTTTATAATCATCATTAAATGTTAAAATTTGTTTGCCTACCACGATGTCATTATTTGATTTAATCCAAAAATTGAATTCAAAATCAGAATCAACCCATTTTCTTTCGATTTTAATTTTTCCATCGGATATTTTCATTAGTGTTAAGTAATATTTATAATTCAAATATGCTTCCTCTGGAAATTCATCGTCATTGTAAAATGTCAAAAAATAGAGCGACGAATCTTTAACAGCATAAACTAAATTGAAGGGATTGTGAAACGTTCTGCTAAATTTTTGCAATGGTTGTAATTCTATTGTAGCGATGTTTTTAGTGCGAAAAACATCGTTCTCAAATTTTGGAAATTCGGGAATATTTGGGAATTTGTCTTCTTCAGTTTTAATGTCGCTTCCGCAAGACGTTAAAACAAATAGCAACAAAATTAGAAATGGTGTTGTTTTTTTATTCATTTTTCAATTTCAATACAACCTTCCAGTCTTATTTGGGTCTTTGAGGTCTATCCAAAAAATGTGAATGGGTTCAGATTCGTCTTGTTTGCCGTTTTTGTTGGTGTCTGGTTTCGCAAATACATACATAAAATCGTTGTCAGAGTCATATTCTGATTTGAAAACGGAATAATTTTCGGGAACAAGTGCTTTTTGATTTTCGCCATTTATGTCGAATAAATACAGTCGTCTCAAGTCTTTGAGGTTGATGAATCCGTCTTTGTTGGTGTCGTCGTTATAAACCGAAACGATGAAATAATTTCTTTGAACGGGTTTGTAGTTCAGCGTGTCTTTGGAAAACGTTGGAAAATAAAGCGTTCTCACTAAAACGGGTTTTTTAAAGAAATTTTTTTGCTTGTTTTCTTTGATGTCGTAGTGCGAAATATTGACCATATTGTATCCATAAACTGCTGAAAGTCCCGGCATTAAATTGCTGTTCCAGTTGTTTGCTCTGTCTTTTTTTACTTCTCCATTTTCAGCATATTCTTCATATCTGTAATGAAAATCATTAGAACCCGTGAAGGTTGTCTTGTCTTTTTTGTTTACGTTTACTTTGAAAACAGTTGTGAGTCTCACGTTGGGAATGCCTGTCATTAAAACACCGCCTGGTTGCGTTTTGATTTTTAAAGAATCGGGGTTGATGCCGTTTACTTGGTCATTTTCTGAACCTTCTGATGTGGCACTTACCTGAAATCCTTTTTCGTGTTTTCCGTCTTTTTCGTCTGAACAACTTGCCATTATACAAGCTAATGTGAGCATTAAAATTGTTGGTAGATGTTTCATAATTTTTCTATTTTGTTGTGAAGGGTAATTGTTTTTGGTGTGTAAATTTGAGGCGTTTTTATAATGTCTTTGGTGTGTCTGTTTATTATCCGATAAAAATCTCGTTCTAAAATAAATTTTAATTTCAAATGGTTAGATAGCTGATTTAAAGTATAATAAAAATTAACTTCTCCTTCTTTTCCTCTCATTTCTGCGTAAGTATCTGTAATTTTGACTTTGTTTTCTTTTTCAAAAAAACTTATAAATTCTTCTCTCGTAGGTTTGTTGTCCAATTGTTGGTCTCTTGGGCAACAATCTGAACCATAGCTTTCGGTATAATAAATTTTTATTTCGTTGTTTTTCAGTTGATTATATTCTGAAAATTTCATTTCAGGAAAACCATTTCCGCCCTTAATGACCAAACTATCTTTTTGTAATTTTCCGTTTTCTCTATTAAATTCATAAACTATTGAACTTGCCATTGGTTCGGCACAATCAACACCTTTGGGTTGATTGCCAGAAACTTCTGCATAATAAGTCCAATTGGGTGTGATGACAATGATTTTAGAAAATTCGGGATAAATGGTTGGCAAAAGATTTAACGGCACTTTGGTTTGTATAAATAAAACGGGTACTTGCGTGTTTTTTGAAATTGAAACATCAAAAATATAATCTATACCATTGGTAGCTACATTGTTATCGATTATTTGAATCACGTTTTCAAAAATTGAGTCTCTTATCATTTCCGAATGGTAGGTGTTTTCGTTTTGCACTTTGTCTGTTTTTTGAGCACACGCCAAATTACTCAAAATGATGAAAAGTGTGAAGAAAATATAGAATATTGGTTTCATTTTGTTTGACATTTTATTTTTATCATCCGTTTTTTTGCGTTGTAGATTTTCATTTCCTTTCAAATATAAAAATCTTCTTTATTGAAAATGAAACCATTTACGATTCGCAAGGTTTGGTTTACGATTCGTATTAATATTAGAAATTTATTATTCTATTTTATCTTATAAATCCCCACGGTAAATAAAAACATCTATTGGCAATTGTATTTGATTAAAATGTTGATACGGTTCACATTCAAATTTTTCGTTGTCGTGTGTAATGATTTCCAGTTTATAATATTTGTATGATTCCATTTTTCGGACAAATCTTTTACTTATTCTTTGCATTTCGTTTCTTATATCTCGTGGAACTGTCCCAGTTTTGTAAACTCCAGAAAACGTCGATTTTTGAAAATCTGCCAATGATATTTCGCTGTGAATAAAACTTTGGTTAATATCATCATCTATAAAACTATCCGAAAACTCGTAGTCGTCAAGATTTCTAATTAAAAAATAATTATCGACTAAAATTGAAGTAGAAGCAATATTGTAAATGTAATAAGGTAAACGCTTAGATTTTGATGTGTGAACAGAATGGCTTGTTGTACCGCAACCCAATATTTCACTGGCAGGAAATATTTTTTTAAACAAATTCCATTTCCATTTTTTTCGTTCTATCAAAACATTATTCCGCAGTTTGAAGTTCTTTTTGTTGGGAAATGTGATTTCGGTTTTCTGGGTTTCTAGATTATGATATTCTTTTTTCCAAAGAACTATTCCTCCATATTCATTTTCAGGAAAATAGGTATAGGCAATGGTTTCCATCAATTTCCCAGTTTCTGGGTTGTAATTGTATTCGTTTTTGAGATTATCTTCAAAACGTATTTGTTTTTGATATAATTTTCCCGACTTATAATGGTAGTTATAAACGCTGTCGCCCACAGAAATATGTCGCCAAAGGCTGTCGTTTTTCATTTGTTCATATTTAGAAAACCGAATTCCGTTTGGTCGAACATAAGTTGAATCATAACTGTATTCTTTTTCAGAAACATATCTCAATTGTGATGATGCTCCATTGTAATATCTCCGATAAAAGTTTTTGTTTGTTCTGCTTTCTTCATAATTCCACAAACTGTCTTTTGGATTCAAGATGTATTTTTCCGAAGAAGAAAATACGGTTTTCCCCGTTTTTTTAGATTTTTTGATGATCTCCAACCATTCAATTTTTTGTTTTTCAGGATACGGAAAGCTGATGGTTTGTGTGATTTGCAAACTGTCTTCGTCTTTTTTTAATTGAAAAAAATTAGCTTTAACATTCGCATCGTGATAATTAAGAAAGTAGGATTCTTGCGGAAAATAAACCGCTGTCATTCTATTGTTTTTATCAAAAAGATAAGTCACGGAATCTTTCTCACCATTGGCGGTAATTTTTCTTTCAACAGAATGATAATCAATACGTTTGATAATTTTGTTGTTTTGATACAAATTCAATGTTTTGATGTTGTATTCTTGATAAGTCGCAATATTTCCCGAAAGTATTTTTACCCAATCGTTTGCATCGAGGTTCTTTTGAGCCAACATATTTTGGGTGCAAAATAGCGTTAGGAAGAAGAATATTGTTTTTTTCATCGGTTTTTTATTGGTTACTAATTTTATTTGCCACAGATGCACGAATATTTCTAAAATAAACAATTTTATTCGTTCATTTGTGGCATTTTTTATCTATCCACATCCCAATAATACCAACCGCTTCTTGGGTCGTTTTCATATTCATAAATTACAGATTGCAAATTCCCTAACGGATATTCTATGTAAAACCTGGTTTTGTCAAACGAAGTTTTTTCGGGTGTTTCTAATAGCAAGTGTGGTTTTTGGGTATCTGTGTAAAAAACAAATCGATAGTTCAATAAATTTAAAATTCGAGTTGCGGTTTCCAGAAAATCTTTGTCTGGGAAATAAAAAATTTCATCCAGTTTGTTGGCTCTATAAATGTTTATCTTGGTTGTTTTTCTGTTATATATATCATTGATAATCACATTTTTATTAATTTCTATTTGTAAATAAAGTGAATCGTTGATGTAGGTTTTTTGCAATTTCAAATTATCTTTTTCATCATAAAACAAACTATCCGAAACCACAAATTCTAAATCATCAACGGTTTGAAAACGGATTTTTTTCACCTTTTTATCATCCACATAAAACGCTTTTTCGATAAGTTCATACGGTTTTGTAGATGAAAATTGACTTGCCCAACCATTCAAATGATTATTCTTGTAAGTGTAGGTTTCACTGATTTTACCTTTGTAATAAATGGTTTCTGTACTGTCACGAACTCCGTTTTTGTAATTGGAGATTTTCCTGATAGATCCATTTTTGTTGTAATAAAACCTTTCATTTTCTCTTAAATTATTAATGTAAAAACCTTTTTCTGCCAATTTTTTATTTCTATAAATTTTAGTTTCCCCGTGTTTCAAACCATCCATAAATTGTTCTTTATTAACCTGATGCGGGTTCATTTTGATGGCAAATTTCCCCGTTAGCGGTTCTTTAGATTTTACCCAACAGGTTTTTTTATTTTCGTAATTGTAAAAAGTTTCTTCCAGATCTATTTTAACCCATTTTTTTTGTGCGAAACATAAGTTTAGTGAACCAAAAAGGAAAAGAAAGAGTAAAATGTTTTTCATCGTTTTTCTATTTTTCGTCTTTTTCAAAAAGCCCATCCAATCTTTTAAAATTCATTACAAAAGCAATCGTTGTGCAAACAAAAATGGTTGTCCAGATGCAGATTATCCGATAAAATTCAATTTCAATCATTAAAAATAAGCACAATAATGGAATCGTCAATAATGCAACAATGAAGCAAGTTCCTGCCAAATTGGATAAGATGAGATTGGCAAAACCTTCAAATCGGCTACCAATTAATCCTAAAATAATTGCCAAAATGGGCATTCCGAAAATGGCAAAATAAGGGAAAATTTCATTTTGTTCTATTTGTATTTCTATCGGTGTAAACAAAAAATAATTCACACCAACATACATCAAAACAAGATAAGGCAATAACAATTTGATGATTTGAAATGATTTTTCTTGTTTGCTGATATTGGTTTTATCGCTTATTGTAAAAGGATTTCCATCTGATTTTTGCAATTCAAATTCGTTCCATTTATTTTTTACAGCGTTTGCTAAAATGGTAATTTCGTCATCGTTTTTTAAGGTTCGTTCTGTGTGTCGGGTTTTGCTGATAACTTTTGATTTTCCGGTCAAAAATGTAAGGTTCAAGCCTTCTGGGTTTACTTTGATTTTTCCGGTTGCATCAGAAATATAAAATTCTTGGAAATTATTTTTAAGAACAGCACTTTTTGTGTATTCATTACCGGTTTCATCATCATAATCAATTTCCGCCTTTTCGTAGCTGTAGCCAATGCACTGGTCTTTAAAATAAGGCGTTTCTAGAGTGGTTGATGCGTTTATCTTTCCTTCAATTTTAACCAAACCTTCAGATAATTGATTGATGGGAATGTACTTTTTTTTGATGAGAATACGTTGTGTTTTGGTTAAAAAATAAACAACTACCGCTACGATTACAGGAAAAACAGGCACGATGAATTGGTTGAAAAAAATCAACATAAAAATGGAGCAAAACACAACCATTGCCACCAAACCTAATATGCCTGAAAAAACGCTTTTCATATTTAGTTTCCCGATTTCTGGTTTTCTTGTTGATAACGAAGTGTTAATTCTTTATCGAGAACATATCCTCCACCTTTTTTTCTTCTACCAAGTGTGTCGCCATTAATAAAATATCGTTCTGCAGGCGAACTTTTTATTCTTGGAGTTGCGAAATTGAGCCAGTTTCTTTTTCTACGAATTCTCTCAACTTTTATTTTATTGGGATTTAAAACAATAAACTTACTTGCAGGAATTGCATTTCTAAATATCTGTCTAATACTTTTTAAATCAGACACTTCGTCTCCCTCTTTAAGATGAACTTGAGCATATTGAATTGTTTTTGCATTCCAATCAATTTTATATAAAACCAGCCAGAATTTGTTTTCAAAAGTAGATGATTTATGGCTGTAGATTTTTACATCAAAATCGGTGTTTTGTGCATTGCCGAAAAAGGGTAATACTAGAAGAAAAAAGATTAATTTAAGTTGCATAATTTGTGTTTTTAATTTAAGATTAATCTTCAGATAACTCCCAATTTTTTGCTACTTCTAATAAATGTTGCATCATTTTTCTTTTATCATATTGGTCAAATTTATCGGAAGTCAGAGCATTGTAAAGAAGATAATCGGCCGAATCATAATCTAATTCTTCAACAATACTGCGAAAAGCTTTGTCGAAATTATAATAATCCTTGTATTCTGGTTTTTCTATCTTCAGAATAGCTTCCAGTTTTTGAGTGTAATACTGTTTAATATTTTCAAAATATTTTTTGCGAACCATTGGCAAAAGGTCTTCTTTTCCTTTCTGTAACTGTTGTAAAGCGTTTTTGTATTGTTGTTCGGAATATTGAATTGTATCTTTGGTTATCCCCTTTTGTTTGTAATAATCTACAAAATCATTGTCGGGCATCAATCCGTTTTCAATAAACCAATCGAGCGATTTTTGGTAGCGTTCTTTTTCATTTTTGATTTTTTCAATTTCGGCAAATGACTTTATTTGTTGTTCAAAAATTTTCAATTGTTCCCATTCTAAACTTTGCAGAAACATCACAATCTGGTATTCGTTTTTTGTTTTTTTGATGAAGAATAAATCGTGGTAGGTTTTAAATTGTTCGTGTGCTCTATAAGCAGGATGAATGCAAGCACCGTCATTTGTGATTAAATAAGAATAAAAATCTTCGCCATCTTCAAACTTTCGGAGCGATAGTTTTTTTGGTACCGAAGGCAAATTATTTTTATAAACCCAAGCATTTCCCTCGTTGATTTTATCGATATTGATGTATTGTTTTGATGTAAAATCGTTTATACGAACGGTATCAATACTATAATCGTTGATAGAAATGATCAAATCACTTTTTAAAATCGCTTTACGAAAATTTTGCGTTTGTGCAATGCCAAAAAAGGGGAGTGCCATCAGGAAAAAGAGAATTTTGGTTTTCATTTGTTTTGTGTTTTTAATGTAAAATTGTCGATCCAATGGAAATGATTTTTAACCTTTATAGTGCGGAACTCTTCGCTTTTTTGTCGATTCCAGTTTTTTGTAGAATAAGATTAACTTTTTGTAATCCGGATAAGATTTTGTGTCAATGATGATTTTTACGGATGTTCCGCAAATTCCTATATCATCGTGTCGGGAATGGTTTTCAACGGCTTTATCAATGTATAAAGTATCGTTTACAACTTCGGCATTCATCATCTCTGGCAAAGGCATATCACAACAGCCTCCTCTGAAATTTATTTTAAATGATGCTTTATTTTTACCTTCTTTTACCCATACAGATTTATTGTCGGAAGTCTGTTCATCTCGAACAATCTCAATGTCTTTGTTTTGTGCTGAAACAACGGTTGAATAGGTTAGTATAATTGTAAAGAATGCTTTTTTCATTTGAAGTTAATTTATTCAAATGTAAAAATCTTCCTTGTTGAAACACAAAACCATTTACAATTCGCAAGGTTTCGTTTACGATTCGTTGGGGAGTTGGAGAAAATTAATAAATTTTTATTCTTTTACTAATCCTTTGGCTTTGCTCCAAAGGTTTTCGCTTTTGCTTTTAATATCTCTTGTGGTTTCTTTTAAATTTTCGGCACTGGTATATTTCGATAAGTTTTCATTAAAATCTTTTAAACGTTCAATGGTTTTAAACATCTGATCCGTATGTGGCACATTTTGTTCTTTCAGTACTTTTTCCCAATCCACTTTAGATAAAACCGAAAACATATATTTTGTGGCTATTTTGCTTAAAAAGAATTTATCATAAAATCCATTTAGTACTTTTCCTGACTCTCTGTTTTTTATATATTCAACAGATTCATCTATTTGTTTTTTGTCGTCTGACGAAAGTAAGTTGCTGTTTCTGAGCTTCTTCAAAGTGTTTATTGCTTTTTCGTTTTCCTCATTTTTCAAATAAAGATAAGTTTCTATTGACCATACAATTTCATTATCTAAACCAATTTCGTTTGCATCATTTAGAAACATTTCAAAATCTTCAAGGGCTCGTTTTTCGTCAATTTCACGTTCCATCATCAACCTGTCAAAACCTCTGAATAAATGATTTAGTGAATGAAACGCTATGTGTGTTTCTTGATTGTTTAAGTTTTCCCATTTAAAGATAGCTCTTGTGTAGGGCAAATCTACATTCTTGTTGTTGTTTAACCAATTGATGTTTCTGGTTATTTCATCTTCAGACAGATAGTGTAATTTTTTTTCAAAAAACAAAAAACCTCTATAAAACTGTAACAAGGTTTTAATTTCGGAATCTGGCAGTAATTCGGGCTTTGTTTTTGAACATTCATAAAGCGACACTTCTTTGCCTAAATCTTTAGTTAACAGCACAATGGAGCTTAAAACCGCGTGTTCAATGTTTTGCACATATTCTTTTTCTTTGCCGGTAAAGTAGGCGTTTTTTCTGCTGATAGAGTCGCCATAGGCTATGTTGAAAGCATCAGATAATGTGGGGAAAAGATCTTCATCGGTTTTCATAATAAAGCCTTGCATTTTTTTATAATCATGATAAATCGAAATATACTCTAATACCGACAAACGCTCCGGATTCTCAATATCATATTTAACTACTTTGTTGAAAATTCTATCAAGGTCTGATTTAAACGATTGAAATTCAGTTGAAACCGTATCTTTCTCAACTGAAGCTCTAATGAGGATTTTACCAAATTTGTATGTTGATATTTTATCAGAATCTAAATTTTTCACTAATTCTAATTTATCTTTTTCTAACAAAGCTTCATCCGTTTGGTCTTTATCGGAGCAACTAATTGTTAAACAGAGTAGTAACGGAAATATGATTTTTAAGTTTATGTTCATTATGATAAAATGTTGGATGTCTTATTTATGCGTTTGATAACTTTTCGATATTATTTCCTTTCAAATATAAAAATCTTCTTTGTCGAAATGCGAAACCATTTACAATTCGCAAGGTTTCATTTACGATTCGTTGGAAAGTTTGGGAAAATAAGGAAAAAAGACCTGGATTTTGACATCAGCCCGCCTGATGCAAACTGCGAAGCAATCATTGAAATCCAACGAAGTGGTTTGGCGGTGCCAAATCATTAAAAAGCAGTAAAAAGGATTGAGATAAATCCTTGGCGGTAGTGATTATTGTCCATTGATATATTTTATAACCTGAACTCGATTAATAAAAGACCGCTAATTGGTTAGTTTTAATTGTTTCGTATTTTAAAGAAGGTTTTTTCGGCAGAAAATTATAAG
>NZ_JAVDVI010000024.1:0-22973 GCF_031456785.1 Flavobacterium arsenatis | reverse complement strand
TGCTTATAATTTTCTGCCGAAAAAACCTTCTTTAAAATACGAAACAATTAAAACTAACCAATTAGCGGTCTTTTATTAATCGAGTTCAGGTTAATAAGAATGGAAATGATGCCCATAAATCAGAAATAATAAATTTGTCTAAAGGATTTTATTTGCTAAATAATCCATTCCAAAAATTTGGTTTTGAAATTGACGATAGAAATCAGTTTGTGGGAAGTGCAAAATATGAAACAAAAGAAGAAATAAAACTTTCAACAATTAATTTCAAAAATGGTAAAGTTATTTTACATGAAACCGTAAATATATTTGATGAGCCATTGAGAAAAATTACAATTAATGATAGTTTGTTCACGGCGATATCTTATGAAAAAGGGAAAATTGTAAGAAAACATATTGAAAACATCAAACTTGGAGGCGGACAGTCTAACGAAATTAGAATTCATTATTTTGAAAATGGAAATATTGAACTGGAACAAAACAATATTGACAATACATTCAAAACTTTCTATGAAAATGGGAAACCTAAGCTCTATAAGAATGGAAAAACACAAGAAAAAATTGAATATGACATTGAGGGCAAAAAAACAGAACACACTTATATAACAAATAACAAAAAATGTAGTGAATTTTTGAAAAATGGAATTATTCAAAGTAAAGATTGCGACATTCTTGACAAATCATTGACCTATTTCTATCATTACAAAAATGGAAAATTAGATAATTATGAAATATTGGACAGGACAATAGACCAAATAACGAAATATGACAAAAACAACAAATTAATTAAGACAAGTGAAGCTGGGAAAGCCCCAACAATTTATGATAATAAAACCTACCGCTAACAAGGGTTTTGCGTCAGGCGGGCTGATTGCAAAATTTAGGTTTTTTTCTCCTATTTTCCCAACTTTCTTGCGAATCGTAAATGAAACCTTGCGAATTGTAAATGGTTTGCCATTGAAATATAAAATCGCCTTAATTTTAAAACGATAACAAACGACAGTAAATAATTTAAAACGGTACAGTTGCTTCAATCTGAGAGTTGTAGGCAATACTTCACAAACAAACGTATTAAAGAAATTAAACAGTATGGCATTATTAAATACAGATGAATACAATGAAGTTGTATTAATTGGAAAAAAAGCAGTAGACGCTTTAAAAGAAGGAGAAGTAGATGTTTTTTATAATCTTGCTGAAGAAGCTTGGCTAAAGTTCCCTATTCCTAGAAATAATTGGAACCAAGAATACAATTTTTCCAAGATGACGTTTAAACATTCAATGGCTAACAGAAATTTTGGACAAGCCGAAAAATGGTTAAATAGAATGATTGACAACAATAATAATTTGAATTTATCTGAATTTGAAGTACAACATTATGAAGCAATCTATTTTTTTGAAACTGGAAATTATAATCAAGCTTTTGAAAAATGGAAATACGTTGTAAAAGGAGCTGGATTAAGATACTTCGAAGGAGAAGATGCTAAATACAAGAACTTCTATAAGAATGGAGGTCGTTTATAGAAAACTAAATGATAAAATAGTACTGCCTACAACAAGGGTTTTGCGTCAGGCGGGCTAAAGCGCAAAATTCAACAATAGTTTTTCAATTGAACTTTAGTAGTAATATCGGCTTTTGTGCTTCGATTTCCCGCCCGAACACCAAGCCCACAAACGTTGGCGGTAATTGTAACAAACCTATGGCATTAGACTTTCACAGACTTGACAACAAAGAATATTTGTTCGGACTTGACGACAAGAAATATAAAAATCTTGACGAAATCTTTACTGAATATAAAAATTGGACGGGCATTTACATTGACCCATATAGCGACACAAAATTGACCATTGAAAATCAAAAATTGCTTGTAAAAATAATTGACATTTATATTGAGAAAACGAATTTGAACACAGACAAGCAAAAAACAGTTGATATTTTGGAGTTTAGAGCATTGTTAAACTATTTTTCAGACAAAAATTTAGAAATTGAAATATTAGGCGACTAAAATGGGATTTGAATATAAATTAAGAACAAAACTTACTGAAAAACAAATTAATAAAATTCAATTTTTACTTGTTGACAACATAACTTTTGACAAAAAGTACAAATTTGACAACAAGGAATTTTGGGAGTTCAGAAACGCTGAAAATAAAGGGAAATTACCTAACATAAATATCGTTTTTGAGAATGACGGAATTTATATTTGTCAATACGGTTCTTCTTATATGTGGACAGACCTTGACAAACTGAAAGATTATATTGAAAGCAACAAAATTGAATATGAACTAATTAACTATCAAGAATAAAAAAACTACTACCAATAAGGGGTTTGCGTCAGGCGGACTGATGTCAAAATCCAGGTCTTTTTTCCTTATTTTCCCAAACTTTCTTGCGAATCGTAAATGAAACCTTGCGAATTGTAAATGGTTGAGACTTTTTTGAATGATTTTCTGTTGTTTTGTCATCAAATTATTAAAATTTATAAAATGACCACACAAGAAAACAAAGTGAAAATAATTTTCGAAAAATTCAAAAGCATTGCCATTGGCCTTATTGGTGCCGGAATCATTGGCAAAGGAATAACCTATTTTAGTCCGCAACTCAGCTATGACATTCCCCGAATTTTAGTGCCAGTTTACAAAGCTTTTGGTGCAATGGGGCTTGCCGTTAGTATGGTGCTGTTGGGCATTGCACTGCTTATTTGGAGTTTTTACCGATGGGGAAAAGGCAACGGAAAACCATTGCATTGGGTGCTGATGGCGGGTATTGGTGCTATTGCAATTGTGGTATTGATATATTTGGTAGAGGGCAAAAAACCAGCCAAATCTTCATTAGAAACCCATATCGAATCACAATCCAACCCTCAACCTGTTGTGGCAAACGCTAATGATGTGGTAGATTTTCCTGCAATATTTCCGGTAGAAAAAAAGCAAGAATTTGATGTTTTGGTAAAGAATTTAGAAGATGCTTTGCTGGCTAAAAAAAGTGGTCCTTGCTGGACTGCCTACAACAAGCTGAACATTTTTGTATCCCGATTAAACCTTGACCCAAACAATACAGAACAGCTAAATTTTTTACTGCAACAAAAACAAAAAATGGACCATTATAATCAACAAATTAAAGATTTAGATAATAAATAATTAATCATTTAAACAACAAATCTTATAAAAACAACAACATTATTTATTACAATTTTAGTAGCAACTTTCTTTTCATCTTGTAGCTCCAGTAGCGATTATGATATGAATACTGCCGAGGGAATGAGCAAAATCAAAACTAAAGTGGTTGAAACCTTTGGTGCAGATAAAAAAGTTTACAGCTTGAGCATTGATGCCGACGACCATCTGTCGCTGGATTGGGGAAGTTGCACCATTGATTATCTCGAAAGTGGGAAGGATTTCTCGCAAAGATTTAGCACAACACCTTCTGAAAAATTGGCCGAACCAAAAGCAGATGCCATTCAAAACGAGCTTATGCAAAAAAACAAACAAGGAAGTGTTGCCATTAAAGACTTAAAATTTGACCTTATCAATGCAAAATTCAATGAAGCAATGAAATTAGTTCCTGCTGAATACGAAAGCCTATATCTTCATTCGTTTACTTTTAATGTTGACAATGACAATAAGGTAACTGCCTATTTCACAATTGAAGGTAAGAAAAAAGGAGAAAGTGCAGAAATACAAGGAAAAAGAATTTCTATTAATTACTACGAGTTTAAGTTCAAGATGGATGAGAACGAAAAAATTTCAATAAAAGACTAATTATCAATCAATTAAACACACAAAACTTATGGGATCAATTATTTTTATCGTGGTATTTATGCTTGCCGTTTATGGTGGCGTTTTCTATTTTATGCGTTTGAAAAAACAAAAGCAAAAAGAGTTGTTTCAAAACACCGATTTTGAATCTGAAATGAACAAGGCAGAACAATACAAGAAAGACTACTTGAACAAAGAACTTTCTTTTCTTGCAAAACAAATGGGAGGCAAACCAATTGACGCTTTTAATTATGCCAACATCAACTATTCTACCAAAGACTCCATTAAAGACGGTTTGAAAGATGGTTTAAAAGGAATGGCAACTTTAGGAACTGTAAAATTTCATACCGTACAAACGCCAAAATATTTGGTATTAAGCGGTAATGATTTGCATTTGCTGGATACTGATACCGAAGGCGAAATTTCAAATCATTTGGTATTTGATACCTTTCGTTTAGAAAAATCTTCCCTTGCGGAAATTCCGTTGGAAGGAATGATTAAAGCTTTTGCCAAGCAAAAAGGTGACACTGTAAAAGCCTACAGAATTTCGTTAGCAACAGATGGTAGCCCGATTGAGTTGATATTGTTTTCGGCATTGATATTTACGTATGCCAACACAGGAGCCAGTATGTTTTCATTAAACACTACTAAAACCTTGCAGGAAATTGTGATTGGAAGCGATTTTTTAAGAAAAATTGGCGAGCAATATCCAAACTTAAAAGCTTAATTAAGTAAGTCGAAAGTTGAAATGTCGTAAAGTCAAAAGATGGATTAAAAATTAGCTTTAAAATACAACATTTTACGATGAATATTGCCTTAAAATAACCTACAACATTTTTCAAAAATTGTTGTAGGTTTTCACATCAAATAACATTTAAAAAAATCAAATTATGATTATCTTCGGAACACGCTCAAGAGAAATAAGACCAAAACAAGCTACATCTTACGACTGCGACAATTGCAACAGCAAAGGCACGGTAAATTTTATATTTTTGGCAAAATACCTGCATATTTTTTGGATACCGGTTTTGCCACTTTCAAAAAAAGGAATCAGCCAGTGTAGTCATTGCAAACAAGTGCGTTATCAAAACGAAATGACCCCAAAGATGAAGCAAGATTGTGCTACGGCATCGGCAACAGCCAAAAGACCAATTACTCATTATTTTGGTTTGTTTCTTATTGGCTTTTTATTTTGCCTAATAGTTTTTAATATTTTCAAAAATTCCGCCAATAAAGCAGAATATCTGGCAAGTCCAAAAATTAATGATGTGTATGAAGTAAAGGAAAATGATTTGTATACCCTTTATAAAATTTCGGAAATAAAAGGGGATACTTTGGTTTTTAAAATGCACAACAAGGCAGTTGAACGCTCATCTGGATTATTCGACCTGAAAAAGAATTTTAAAAATGACTACTCAAACGATGTTATAAAAATGGATAAAAATTGGCTCAAAACAATGAGCGACAAAGGCTATATTATGGGTGTTAATAGGGAATAAGCAAGTCGAAAGTATGCCAACACAAGAGCCAGTATGTTTTCATTAAATACTACTAAAACCTTGCAGGAAATTGTGATTGCAAGCGATTTCTTGAAAAAAATTGGCGAGCAATATCCAAACTTAAAAGCTTAGTTAAGTAAGTCGAAAGTTAAAATGTCGTAAAGTCAAAAAGATAAAAAACTTTAAATTTAAAAATATGTCGTCAACTGTATTAGTAAATAACGTTCAGATGGATAAAGCAATTATTTATGATTTGCTTATTCAAAACAAAAAATTAGAAGCCGTAAAGTTTGTAATGGAAAAATCTGGAATAGATATGCAATCTGCTAAAGATATTGTAGAACTATTTCAAGATAAAACTATCAATAACTTTGATGGTAAGGATGTTTACAAGGAACTTTTCCAAAGTCAGTCAAATAGTAATCAAAACCCTGTAAAGCCATTAAAATCAAAATTTTTTAAAAAAGCACTCATTTTTATAGGTGTCTTTTCGTTGGTTATATTCCTGTTTCTCAAATACTACATTGGGTTTCAACACGTAGAAACGCATTGGAAAGATTTGCAAAGTCTTTTATTCGACAATCAAAATCCAAGCAGACAAACCGAAGAAGCACAAATTGCTGGCACAACAGATGTGGTTCAAGAAGCAATAGAATCGCCAATAGACACGCTAATGTGGGTTAACGCCATAAAAAATAATGATTATATTCCAGATGGTGTTTTAGAAGAAATTGAAAGATACAAAAAAAGAGATTTCTCAAAATTAGTAGTTGCCGAAGACGTTCCTACAGACAAGGAAGCCGAAGAAGCAATTGTGCATCATTATAAAAATGAAGTAGTTAGCTTATTACAAAGAGAAAATGCTCATATAAGAATTGGTGTTTGCTATAAGGCTCCACTTCAGCCTACCGAAATTGCAAGAGTAACGGCTATGGTTTCGGCATTTAATAAAACCCAAGGAAATTTAGGCAATATTCAAATGCCATTGGATGTAATTTATGATTTTGTGAAATTTCAATCGGACCCAAACACTTGGTATATAACCGATTTTAGCCAAAATATTCCTTATGATTATAAATTAAATAAAGACAGATGATAAAATTACTTCTACTCGGTTTTCTTTTTTTTCTATTTTCTTGTAATGATAGTAAAAACGAAAAACAACCATCACAAGCAATAAAAGAAACGATACAAATTGCACCAAAAAAAGTAGTTGAGAACGCCAAAACTTACAATAGCAGTCTTCGACCAAAACAGGCTTTGCAATTGAAAGCTATTTATACAGATACGGTAACCTTTGCTGATTTTATGGATGGTGGCGACTATCCGTTGTTGTTTTTTTATACAAAAAATGACCGCTTGTCTTTTATTTATCAAACCGATGAAAATATTACTTTTAACAGAGGCGATCAATTGCTCATCAATTGGAAAATAGACAGCACTTGGATTGCTGGCGAAGGCGAAACACTGGAGTTTCACGAATGGATAACCAGTGCCAAAAAAATAAAAGATGGCAATGTTACCGCTTTCAGAAAAAAATATACCAAGCCCATAAAATATTGGTATAGCAAAGAAGAAACCTATAGCGACACGTTTAAAGATTACCTATATCGCTTCGTAGAATATTATTTGGCAAATACCAAAAACGAATTGGTATTGCTTAATTTAAAAGCCAATGAAAATTTGGTTTACTCAATAGAAGATGGCAAAAAAAATGGCAGAAGTTACACCATTTTAGGACTTTCTACCGAAATGGAAGACCATTCCAGCATTATAGTTTGGCTGTATTTGGACAACGAAACCCGAAAGTTTTATGAATATGATTTGGGTAATGATAAACTGATTGAATTTAAGTAAGATGAAAAAAAAACAATATCACTTGCAAAACATTCCTTATGATTATAAATTAAATAAAGACAGATGATAAAATTATTTTTCCTTGGTTTTCTTTTACTTCTATTTTCTTGTAATAACAGTAATAGTAAAGAAGAACAGAAATTCAAAACACTTTATCTTACCACAAATGCAAACGATGTGTATGTATTTGATATTGAAAGCAAAAAAATCAAGTGGCATTATCCAGGTTTCAATTTAGAGGTAAACGATGAGGTAAATTTCTTTTCTTTAGATGATAAAACAATGACCAAAGTCTATCAGGACGGAACGGTTATTCAATTTGACAAATCTAACGGAACCATTCTGCACAAATTTCAAGACAAAGAAGATGAATCACAGTCCTACTATGGTTATGATTTTGCAGATGTAGAGTTTTTATTGTTTTATCAATATCCTATTGTGTATCAAGGAAATGTACTATTTGCAAATAGCCACGGCGAAATTAAATCGGTAAACATTCAAACTCAAAAACAAAACTGGGTTTACATTCAACCGCAAATTATTTATTCGAGTCCCAAAGTTTTGAATAACATTCTGTATGCCAATATCAACCACAAAATAATCGCATTGGATGTGAAAACAGGAAAAAAATTATTTGATAAAGCATTAGACGATATCGCCACCAATGAGTTGATGATAGATGGTGACAAGATTTATATTTTGAGCCAAAACAATACCTTGGCTTGTTATAATTTAAAATTAGAAACCGAATGGATTTGCAAGGTAGAAAGCACAAACCAAAGTAGTACTCATAATCTTTTAATTACTGAAAAAGCTGTCTATTTTGGCGGAAGTACACTCTATTCTGTCGATAAAAAAACCGGCAAAATAAACTGGCAAAGTGTTCTAAATGACGAAAATAGCAATCCAGACAATCTACTATCTGTAATAGAAACCAATAAAGGCATAATGGTAATGACTGAAAACAAATTTTTAAATTTGGACAAAAAGGGCAAAATTACCACTAGCAAAAAAAACACCGAAACCCCAATGGGAATGCTATACCATTGCAATCAAATGAATTATTACCTAACCCAAAAAGGCAACCTTTATAGAATTGACAATGACTTGAAAAAAGAAGAATTATTTTACAAAGGGATAACTATTGACCCCAATCATAGAGTAGATAATACGTATTTGTATGCAGATTAAATGGAGGAATAAAATGAATTGCAAACTTGAGTAAATATCCTATAAAAATGGCAGAAATTAAAAAATCAAACCCAGAAGACCACGAAATTTTGACTGATATTACAAAAAAGTCAAAAGCATATTGGGGATATTCAGTCGAGCAAATGAAAGAATGGTCAGATTTGCTTACGATTACAAAAAACTACATCGAAATGAACAGTGTTTACAAATTGTCGATTAACAACTCGACAATTGGATATTATTCTTATTTTAATTTGGATGAAAACACCGTTAAACTTGACAACCTATTTGTATTGCCAAACTACATTGGAGACGGATTTGGGAAAATGTTGATGAATGATTTTTTGGATAAAATTAAAACCACAAATGCAGAAAAAATAATACTCGATTCTGAACCCAACGCCGAAAAATTCTATGAAAAATTTGGTTTTACAAAAGTTGGACAAATCGAAACAGCAATCAATAATCGTTTTTTACCGATTATGGAACTGAAATTATAGCTATGAAATAAAGTAGCCTCGTAGAGGCGTACTGTCCCGATAGATTCGGGAGAAAAATGAAAAGATAATTCGATTTAGCTCCGTAGGAGCGACCTGTTAATAACAACGACAAAATGACACAAACCAACAGGTCGCACCTACGGAGTTTCCACAAAACGTAAACCAACAATGGCTATTAACAGTTTGCCTCTACGAGGTATTACAAACAAGAATAATTAGAATTTTGCATTCATCATCAATGCAAATTAATAAATTTTAAAAAAAATAGTAACAGAAAAAGCAAACATTAACCACTCAATCTATAGCCTCGTAGAGGCGTACTGTTAATAGAAAAACATCAATTGAAATTTAGCTCCGTAGGAGCGACCTGTTATTTTTATATAAGCGAAGAGAAAAATAAAATGAGCGTATTAAATGCAGTAAGGAACAAAATTATACATCGCGTTTTTGCTGTAATAAAAACCAAATTCCTTATCAAAAAAATTTGGTTTTATCATAGAAATTGGAATGACAAAACTGATTATCTATTTCCTTAATGACATTGAACGCACACAAGAGTTTTGCGTCAGGTAGTCTAAAGTGCAAAATTCAGATCCTTTTCGCTTATTTTTTCCTAATTCTCTTGCGAATCGTAAACGAAACCTTGCGAATTGTAAATGGTTGTGTGTTTCAACAAGGAAGATTTTTACATTTGAACAATGATAAAAATTTCGCCAATCTATATACGAAAGATGAAAAACCGTACACGAACAATCAAAATATTTATTTCCATTCTGTTTTTATGGGTTTGTGGACATTTGATTTATATAACTATTGACGGTTTGACAGACAAAAACACACAAGCAGACATTGCTGTCATTTTAGGCAATAAAGTAAATGAAGATGGAACACTTTCAGAAAGACTTGAAAAACGAATGGAATGTGGGCTTGCTCTTTATCATTCCGGACGAGTAAAAAAAATAATAGTTAGTGGTGGACTTGGAAAAGAAGGATTTTACGAAGGAGACAAAATGAAAGAGTATTTAATTAAACACAATGTCCCTGACAGTATAATAATCGTTGACAATTTGGGCAGTAATACCCTTGCAACTGTTAACAATACTCTTAAATTAAAAGACAGCTTGAACTTTCAAAGTATAATAGTTGTATCACAATATTTTCATTTGACGAGAACGAAAATGTTATTCAGAAAACATCATTTTGAAAATGTAAGCGGTGTAAGCCCTAAATATTTTGAACTTAGAGACATTTATTCGTTGCTTAGAGAATTTGTAGCTTATTATGTGGAATAAAAAACTACCGCCAAGGGTTTGGAAATTCGGAACGAAAAAGTAAACAAAATCCAATATTACATTTTAAACATTTTAATTTCACTTTTTATAATTAATAGGATCAGGCTACAACATCAAACATCAATACAAAATGAAAAAACTACTATTACTAATCGCAATTTTACCTTTTATGATTTCTTGCGAACAAAAGTTTAATCAACCTACTGTATTAGAAGACAATAGTGCTTTTGAATTAGAAAAAATTACTTTTAATGAAAACATACCTACTCTGTATTCAAAACATTTTATAAACGATTACGAATTTGATATGGAAGAAGAATATAATCCCAATGAAAAATTATCAGATACGATTTTTCGCTATAAAATAGACAATATTGTGACTGAGACTATGGGATTCAAACTACCAGAAAATGAATTTGGATATTTGTACAGAACACCTCAATTAGATAGCGTTGCAAAATACAAAAATGTATATTTTCATACCTTAAACTCACTTACCGAATTAAACAAAAAGCCAGTAGCCTTTTATGCAGAAGCTGAATTTGCAGACCATAAAATGAGAAAACAATTTCTGAATGAATTTATTAAAGAATATGGAGAACCAAAGTATTCGTTCTTTATAAAAAGGGAATATAACGTTTGTTCGTATGAGTGGGATTTTGGAGATAGAACCATTCAAATTGAAACTTCGTATGGATGGAACTCCAGCAATGGAATATACTACCGTTTAGATATGTTGATAGTTGCAAATAATTCAAAATCTGCAATTGAAAAAGCTCATATTTTAGTTGTCCCTGATAAAATTAAGTTTGAAGGAAAATTATATAGTTATAAAGATTTTCAATTTGAAAAAGAATCAAAAATAAAAGATGATTTTCTCCTAAATTCAGCCTATGAGCATTTTATAAAGGATGAAACTGGAGAATATCACATCAACAATGCCTCAAAAGACGAAGAATAATCTACCAAAAGTTTAACCTAAAAATTATGAAAAACCTCTTTACCTTCTTCCTTTTCGCTATCGGAATCAATGGCTTTGCACAATTAAGCACTGTAGAAGACATTAAAAACATAAAAGATATTCCTTACATAGAAAACTGTAATGACCCTATTTTTTGGAACCTGGTAAAACAAGGAAAGAAAAATATTCCCGATTTGATTGATAAATTAACAGACGAAACGGTTTTAAAAGACGTTTTTGTCCCGATGTTTGGCGGAGAATATACCGTTGCAGATGCTTCATTGGTTGTTCTTAATGAAAAAATAAAAGGCATCCCGATTTTTGAATTAATCGGCAAAAAATTTAGCAAAGAATGCGGTTACTGCACCTATTGGTATTTTGTAAGGGAAAGAAAGAAAAATAGAATGTTGCTTCAAAAAAAAGTAAAAAAATGGTATCTCGAAAATGAGCAGAAGCTTGTTTGGGTAGAATCAAAGAGTTCTTTGACCGGAGATTGCTTTTCGCCAGTAAACGGACATTATGAAATCAAAAAAGATTAAAAATGAAAAATCCTCTGATACTCTTAATTTTTGCTTTCTCAATTTTCGGAAATGCAAATGCACAGCAAACCACCGAAAATACCAAGCCTAAAAACCGAACCGATTATCAAAAGATATCAAGCCAAGAAATCAGCTATTTTTTTTCTAAAGAAACGCCCAAACACAAGCTGGCTTCGGTAACCAAATACGGTTATGATACCATTCAAAATTGGCAAAAAGAAACCGGATATGAAGTACAAAACGGCAAACTCGCCTTTCATAACGAGTATGTTTATCAATACGACGAAAAAGATACGCTGGTTTATGAAAGCCAATATTCCGAAATTCCGTCGGCCGAGTATCCAGCGTATTTGCTCAATAACTACTTATACAATTTTCAGGATAGTCTTACATTAGAGGTACGAAGTTTTGACGGCCTTGTGCAAGACAGCATTTTTACACGATACGGAAGAGATGAAAAAAATAGGATAATCTCGGAAATTGAAATACAAAAAAGCATTTATAAAGGGGAAAAGTACACAAGAAAAACAAACGAAACCTACTACAATTATGACAATCAAAATAATATCATCGCCAAAGCTGAATTAGAAAATTTTGAAACAGCAACAAACGAAACAACCTATGAATACGATAAAAACAACACTTTACGAAAGTCGATTTACACCAATCATCGAATGGGATATACCGCTACAAACACCTACGATACCAATGGAAAATTAATACTTAAAGAAGAAAAAATAGGCGATGAAAAACACGGCATCAGACGGTACAAATACAATAAAAAAGGTTTAGAAATTGAAGAAAGCAAATTCTCAGACAACAAATTAATGTACCGATATTCAACAACTTATGATGCCAAAAACCGCAAAATAAAATATGAAATGACCGAAATAATGGAAGACAAAAGTTCTAGCATTAATTTGTATGAATATGATAACGACGATAAATTGAAATACATTATATACTTAAATTGGCGAAAAGAAAAACCAGTACAAAAAGTTGAAATAATGGAAGTTGCACCGGCAAAACAGAATTAAAATTTCATAAAACCACAACCAATGAAAACATCAATTCTCTTATTTTTCTTTCTCATTTTGCAAAGCTGTGCAAGCATTTCGGAAAAAAATCCTGAAATTAATTTGAATAAAGAATTAAATAAGTACAATGGAAGCTTTTGCAGACCAAGGACAGGCAATTATTCAAAGTTGGGAAACAACCATCAACAACAATGGGAAATTCTTACCTTATAAAATCTAAAATGATTAATATGAAAAAACACTTATTTTTCGCCTATTTCTTCGTTTGCACTTTGCAATTATCTGCACAAAAAAACCAAGAAGAAATTCTCATTGCATCTTTTCTTGAATTAAATTCTAAAGAAACAAATGAAGATGAAGTGGCATTAAACCAAGCTGTTCAAAAATTTGATGAGCAATTAATTTATACGCTCGAAAACTATGATATAACCTCTTTTAAAACTTTTGAAAAAGGTTTAGATAGTTTATATACAGACTTTTCCGTAAAAAAAGCTGAAACTGGAAATTTTGAATTATTTACTTTAAGAAACGGATTTGACCGTTGGAATTATGTGCTGAAAGATAAAAAAGTAGTGATGAAAGCGTTGAAAACATTTGACTATTTTTATGAAATCCATACGCTGTCAAACAACGAATTTTTGCTGATAAAAAGAATGGATGAGATGTCTTTTTCGTGTTTTGAGGCTTTTGTTTATCATCAAAATCTTCACAATAGTAAACCAAAAACAAATATTTTGGGCAACAAAGTTTTGTCGGTTTGTAGCTGGACAAATGTAGATGAAAGCTATCCCGGAAAAACAGATCCCGAAACTGGGCTTCAAACAGTTGAAGGCGGACTAAAAATTTATGAACCTTTGGAAATAAAATTCAACCCGAAAAAGAAAAACATTTACTATACTTTTTATCGATTGAAAGACGGAAAAAAAATAACCAGAAAAGCAAAATACAGAAATGGTAGTTTTAAAATCAAAAGTTATGATGCCAGAACTTTTGAAGAATAAAATTGGCCGAAAAATTTATACCTAGATTTATGAAAAACAACTTCATCATTCTGCTTTTATTTATAGTAACCACAAATGCTTTTGGACAGAAAAACCAAGAAGAAATTCTTATTGCATCTTTTCTTGAATTAAATTCTAAAGAAACAAATGACGATGAAGTTGCATTGAACCAAGCTGTTCAAAAATTTGATGAGCAATTAATTTATACGCTTGAAAACTATGATATAACCTCTTTCAAAACTTTTGAAAAAGGTTTAGATAGTTTATATACAGACTTTTCTGTAAAAAAAGCTGAAACTGGAAATTTTGAATTATTTACTTTAAGAAACGGATTTGACCGTTGGAATTATGTGCTAAAAGATAAAAAAGTAGTGATGAAAGCGTTGAAAACATTTGATTATTTTTATGAAATTCACACGCTATCAAACGACGATTTTTTGCTGATAAAAAGAATGGATGATATGTCTTTTTCTTGTTTTGAAGCTTTTGTTTACCGTAAAAATAATCAAAATGAAAAATCTAAAATTACCTTTTCAAACCACAAAATTTTGTCGGTTTGTAGCTGGATAAATATAGACCGAACCTATTATGAAACAAATCCAACAACAGGAAATGAAGATTTGAAAGGTGGTTTGGCACATTACAAACCTTTAGAAATAAAATTTGATGATAAAAGGAAAACGATTTCCTATGGCTTTATGAGCCAAACCACCAGAAAAAAAATAACCAGAAAAGCAAAATACAGAAATGGCAGTTTTAAAATCAAAAGTTATGATGCCAGAACTTTTGAAGAATAAAATTGGCCGAAAAATTATAACCTAAATTTATGAAATGCCCATTCGCAGTTTTGCAAACCAACCGATATGATGTTTGGGCATTGCATCTGACAATTAAAAACTAATAAAAAAGAACAGATGAAAAACAAGCTCATTATTCTGATTGTAACGACATTCGTTCTTCTATCTTGCGTTAAAAAAACAGAACAGAAAAACATATCAAAAGCTCAATCAAATACAGAAGAAAGCCAACCCAAAGAAATTCCGAAAAAAAATATTTTGGTAATTGATGCCGTCAAAAAATTTGGTCCGCATATTTCTTCAACCTATCAAAAAGCAGTTTGTACGGAGCTTGTTATTCAGATTATTGAAAAATTTCATCCTTTAGAAAATACCGACAAAAATAGAATTAGAATTATAACAGTTGAAAACATTCAGGATTTATTGAAAACAAATTCGCCAATTCCCAAAGGCGTTTATTATGCATTGATTGAAAAAAAGATAGGATTTTCAATAGAACAAGAAAAGGTTTTAGAAGGCGATTTTGTGCAATTTTGGACAGAAACCTGGGGACATTGTGGCATTGTAAAAAGCATCAATCCCGAAAAAAAAGAAATGGAATTGTATTCCTCTTTTCCATCAACCAATGGTTATGGGATACAAAAATTCAGCATTCCTGAATATTCTTTTTTTGTAAGATTGAAATAGAAAAATTGGTTCGTTTATCTAAAATTAAAATTCTGGCAATAAATAAATTTGTATGATATTGGAAAAGCAATAAATGTACTAATAACAAGTAAGTTACAAATGAAAATGAAAAAATTTCTTCTCAACTATTTTTCACCTTCCGGCATTTTGCAGGTTGTTTTGTTGGTGCTTTTATTTTTTACTTGCCCAACTGCAAAAGCTAGCGAATGTTACAATTATCACACCTCAATTACCCATAAAATAATTGTAAAAAACAATAACATTTATTACCAACTTACCGAAAAAGACCCAAACGGTTTTAGCTATGTAAGGCAAGAAAACAAGTTGTTAATAGGCATAGACAAAAATAGCTTTAAAGTCATTGGCGAAGATGAAAGTACTTTTATGTTTGCTGATAAAAATGGTTTTTACCTGATGCCAAAAAACGAGCAATACGAAAAAAACACAGCCTCTTATTCTAAAATTTTAGGTCCAACCAAAAATATAAAACACATCAACGGAAGGCTTTTTCTCATCAACCTAAAATGGACTTATTTTGATGGATGGCAAAACAATATTACCAAAATTGTGCTTAATGAGTTGCCCATCAACATTAGCAACATCAAATCTTACAGCAACGGATTTTATCTAAAAAGCAACAAAGAGGTTTTTATGGTAAAAATCGATTTTGATACTGATAAAAAATATAAAATCGAAGTTGTTCCAAGTATAAATGCTTTAAAAACAGTTTATTACGCTTGCAACCAAAATAACAATGAAGATTTTATTGCCGATGAACAATACATTTACGCCATTAGGCGAGAAGGCGATTTTACAGACATTACGCCACAGTTTAGGGCGTTGAAAGTTCAAGGCAAGTTTAATTCTTTAAAATTAATTGATGCTAATATCCCAATGTGGCGTGATGGACAAAAAATTATTAAAAAACGAGAAGGTCATACCACGAACGGCAGAAACCCATTTACAGGCGAAGAAATTAGTATGGAGTACAGCTACTCTACTTCCAAACCACTACTTCCAGAATTTGGTAAAGTGCCGAGCTACATATTTTTCGGCAACAAAATTTACCCCATTTGGGAGGATGATTATAGTCAAGCTTATGATGTAAAAACCGATGCTTCAAAACTTCGGGCAATAGAAGGAAAATTATTCAGGGGCGATGATTTTTATTATTTCGAAGCCGATAATGATTATAAAATCATCAGCACCAATATCCCGTCTGATGCCAAATTTTTTCCTGGAGTTTATAGCTACGGCAACTATTTGCCAAAGGCTTTGGTAAGCGATAATTACATCCATTTTATTGGCGATAGATTTAGTATCCATCTTGATAATAAAAAGAAACTGACCAGCAAAATTGTTAAACAATTGGGTATGTTTTACCTCTATAACAATGCCCTTTTTGATGGCGAAAAGAGCTATCCAATTACAGCAGATTACGAAACTTTAAGTTATTTGGGCTCATTTGTAGAAGTAATAAATGATTGTGCTGGCGAAATACCCAATACTCCACAAGTTGCGGTAAAATACCATCATTTTTTTAAAGACGAAGATGCAGTTTATTATTTCGATGAAAAAACCAAGAAACTGCAAACTATTCAAACCGCCAATCCATCAGATTTTAACGCTGATAATTACGAGGCCATACAAGAATTATATAAAATTAAAGATGTAAAAGGAGCAATAAAGAAAAAGACTAGAACTGGCTTAAATTATTACATAATTGGTGGTTGTGTACTTGCTTTTTTAGGTTTCGGGTTTTATTTATTTAAAAGGAAAAAATAAAATTTCGTACACTTTTTCTAAATTTTCATAAACACAGGAAATAATTTTTCTTGCGAATCGTAAATGAAACCTTGCGAATTGTAAATGGTTTCATTTTCAATAAGGACGATTTTTATATTTGAAGAGAAATAATATTGAGTGAAAAACGGAAAAGCCCGAAGGGCTGAAATGATTATAGATTTAATGTAATTCAAACCAAAAAACCTCGAAGAGGTGATATTGTTGTTTACAGTTAGTGGAAAAAATGTCACCTCTTCGAGGTTCACGCTTGTACAAAATTTGACATTTCTACAATAATATCATCCCGTTGGGATTTTTTACGAATCGTAAACGAAACCTTGCGAATTGTAAATGCTTTCACATTTTGAGGATGAATGTTTCTATATTTGAAAGACTATTTAGATTCAACAAAAACTATGAAAAAACTATTGCTACTAATTTCACTTCCCATTATAAGTTGTGCCCAAAACGAAAAACCTTTGACGGTTACAGAACCAATTTTGAACGACAAAATGCAAGTTACTTCCTCTCAATGTCAGTATATTGACGAGGATGTCTATTTGGTTAACAAAGACTATGTGGTGTATGAAAACTGCACGAGCCGAAAAATTTTGTTTCCTGATATGCAATCCTTTCGTTTTCCAAAATACAACGAAAGAAGCTTTTTTGCATTAGATAAAAACGGAATTTATTTTCGTGGAGAAATGATAAAAACCGACACCACTGGATTTAAAATTGTGGGCAGAAACAACGATTATCGAAACCCCGAAGTACTGTGGAAAACAAAAGATGCCGTTTATAAAAATAACCAAAAAATATCGGTATCTGATGTGGCAACTTTTCAAGCTGTAGAATGTTTCAATGGTCATTATTTTAAAGACAAAAACTACGTTTATTATTTCGATAAAAAAATAGAAAACTCTGATGGTGCAACAGTTCAAAAATCCTGTGACGACTTTACTTTTGACAAAAACAATGCTTATCTAAAAGGCGAAATCATCAGGTATGAAAACGAAAAAATAATCCCTGTAAACAATGTTTTTTTCAAGACTTCCAAACATGTTTTGACCAGAAATAATGACCAATTTACGGTTCATCCAAACATTGATGCCAACTCCCTGCAAAGTCTTTCCAGAAGCTATTCTGTTGATAAAAACAATGCTTATTATGGAACATTTGCCTTGCCTGTAAAAAAGGAAAACCTAAAAAACATCAAAGTTTGGGACCAAATAAACAGAGCTTACCTTTCTGATGGAGTTAAAGTTTACTCCAGAGACAACGATTTGAAAAATAATTTTGATGCCAAAACTTTTGGGATGCTTCCGCATTCTGATTTTTGTTTCGATAAAAACGGTGTGTACGAACGAGAGTGGATTGAAGCAAAAAATATAGTGATTTATGTGAAATTTCCTTTCAAATATTCCCAACCCGTTAGCTCCGAAAACACTTTTATCACAGATGATTCCAGGTATATTGTATATGAAAATCAGGCCTATGACCCGTGGGACAAGAAGTTTTATGACAATTTGAGTAGTGATCAAATTGCATTGGCAAAGGAAAATAAATTAATGCTTGACAAGGCTGGAGAATCCGAATTAATTATTGATGAAAAATACGATTATCTATTGTACAAATCGGGCAATACCATTTACTGGGACGGAAAAAAAACCATTGCAGATGCTACCACTTTTAGTCACGTTGGCGGTATATTTTATAGAGATGTCAACAATGTTTATTTCTACTCCAGAGAAGAAGGATTGCTCGTTGTAAAGGATATGGATAATAAAACTTTGGAAGTTTTTAACGGTTTTTTCAAAGACAAAAACTTCATTTATCATTATTATGACAAAATCATCAAAAGCAAAAACATAGAGCTTTTGGCAGTTTTCACAGGTTATAGAATGGGTTGTAGCCAAGACACAACTCCAGGTTCCAACTATTATCTTTTCAAAAATTTTGAAGGCTATTGGCTTGTTTGCGTTTCAGACAAAGTGAGCATCAGACATTTAGGCAACGAACTGCCAGATCAAAAAGAATGGAATCCGAACTTAAAAGAAAGTTTTGAAGAAAAGTAAATTGCCACGAATACACGAATTATTTGTCAAGAAACTATGAAATTAAAAAATTTGCTATTATCTGCAACGTTACTATTATTTATGAGTTGCTCCACTACAATTGTCAAAAGTAAAATTGTTGGTTCTTGGTATTTTGTAGATTATGCTGATAAACCTTACACAAAAACGGAATTAGAGAAATTTGAAAAAGAAATTAAAAATTCGCCAAAAGGTTGGATAAAACATTTTAATTACAAGTTTGACAAAAATAATTCGTATGAATATAAAATTTATAATGCCCTAACAAACAAAGGAACTTATTCAACCAATCAAGATGACTTACTATTTTTATTTGACAAAATAAAATCAAAAAATGACACGATGAAAGTAGAATATTTAGATGATAAGTTTTTACAAGTCAAAATAAGCAGTAGCGGTACTAAAAGGATAGCTATTTATTATAAAACTGAATACAAATTTCCTGAAGTTGAAGTAAATATATCAAAATAAGAAAATGAAGAAACTCTTATCACTAATCGCAATTTTACCGTTTATGACTTTTTGTAATGGACAAAACACATCAAAATTGAATGAATTTGTAAACTCAACAGACTTGAAAGGAAAAATTTGGCATACTGGTGTAAATGGAAATGATGGGTATATCGGAAAAGAAAAACAACCGATTATAAATGTATTTTCAGATGACATCTTTTTATATTTTCTTGATAAAGACAGTGTTCAATTGAAGTATACAGTCTATTCTCCCAGTATTGGAGGAAGAACATCTATAATAAATGGAACATACCAAGTTGATAATAAAAATGAAGTTTCTATAATTTTTACCGAACCTAAAAACACATTTGGCGGGCATACAATTACAATAAACGATAAAGACGTGCAGTATTCTTTATACGCAATAAGTCGTGTCAAAAAAAATGAAGTATCGCAACCCGACATAACAGAACTACCACAAATTAATACATATCATTTTAAAATCATCGAACAGTTAGCTGACAATAATTTTGTTGCAGAACTTACTTTGTTAGATGATAGGCAAGCAAAATACAAATTTGGGATATATAAATTTGAAAATATAATAGAACCAAAATCGCAACATTGATAAAACTTCCGCCAACAAACATTTCATCTGAACCCAAAACAATAACCGTGATTTTGAAAGCCAAAGCTATAAAGAAATGAAAAAACTCTTATCACTAATCGCAATTTTACCGTTTATGACTTTTTGCCAAAATAAAGAACTATCCGAAACCGAAAAACGTATGGAAACAATTTTGGATTCTCTAAACCAAGCGTATTTGTGGCAACCCGTTCGGGAAGATATGATGAGTAGTATTCCACCTGCTGGATACATCAAAAAATATCCACACAGAGTGAAACTTTATGCCTATCTAAACGAGGTAGATTCTTTGTCAAAAAAAGATTTGTCTCAACAATTTTTAATACAAATTTTTGACACCGTAAATTTTAGAAAACTAAATTTCTACAACCTGACGGATAAATTATTGACCTTTAAAACCGAAACCGCTTACAACAAATTATTTACGATTTTCAGTGATTCTTCTACAGATTATCAGTTAAGAAGGTATATCGGCTTGGGGTTGATAAGAAACAATCAATTCAAAGATCAAATAAGGCAATACATTTTAACAAGCAACCTTCACGACACAATGACTTTTGCTTATTTAAAACAGTTTGATGAAGCCACCGATAAATTAATCTTAAAACGAATTGTTGATTATATGAAATTGAACTTAAAAGAAACACCATCCAAGTCCTTTTCCTACGTTTTAGTTTTAGAAAATTATTATGATAAAAAATTTGAAGAAGACCTGAATAAATATTTTGGAAAAAATCACAACGGCGAAAAACTAGAAAAAGCACGTACAAAATTTTATAGAAAAAGTGCCGAAAATGCTTTACAATATTATGATGGTAACAACAATGAATAAATTTTGAGCATTTACAAACCAAAAAATCAAGAGATAATCGCAAAAATAAATACTCTAACAAATGAAAAAACTACTATTACTAATCGCAATTTTACCTTTTATGATTTCTTGTCAAGATACATTTAACGGAAAAGATGAACAAAGTTTCAAAACTTCGAGAGAAAAAATTGAAAAGAGTCTCGACCAAAACGAAAAAACTAATTTGGAAAAAGCAATGCGGGTTGTTGCAACAGAAGCAATGCGGGTAAAATGGGAAGAACCCGAAAAATATGATGGAAAATCATTCAACACCATTTCGTTGGAAATGATAGACGGTTTATCCTACTCTTCTGTGATTGATTTGGCAGAAGATATCTTGAAAGATAGAAACAAGAAAGAAATAGAGCAATTAACAAGTGAAATTGACAGCTTAAATATTCAGAAAGAGGAATTTTCCACCGCTCAAAAAACATTAAATCTTTTTAAAATCAGTTCATTAAAAATAAATAAGCAAGACTTTTTTGACGAATTGATTCCTCAATTAGAGATTGATTATCAATACATTGGAAAAAACAAACTTGTTGGCCCAAAAGAAATTGGTTTCAAACTCCTAAAAAAATCTACCAACGAAGTTCTTAAATCCCAAAGCATCATCCAAGGCGATAATGAAAGCGTTATGGAAAGCGGAGAAACCATCACCGAAAATCTTATTTTGGGACAAACCAAGGAAACAAATCCAAAATTATGGAATGCCCCGAAATATCCGATAGAAAATCCGAATCTTGCCAATTATGATTTGGAGCTTAAAGTTACCGTTTTAAGCTTGGTTCTAAATGGCAAAAAAGTAGAAATGCCAGAAGCGAATACCAATCAATTAGATGCCGAAATTAAAAATAAGAAAGAGCAAATAGAAGAACTTAAAACTGTAAAAGGAACTTTGGACGAGCTGGAATTAACGGAGTAATAAGAAACTTCCGTTAAGGATTTTTTTCAAGGGAACTAAAAAAAAATCAAGTTTCCTTTTAGATGTTTTCCTCCTATTTCCCAACAAATCGTAAACAATTCCTTGCGAAAAGCAAAAACAAACATCAAAACCCAAACCATTAGCAAAAATTGAATATCCGATAAATACCATTGAAATGAAAACAACCCTAACCATTATTTTAACCAATTTAATAATTGGAAACGGAATTTTATTTTTTGGAGGAAAAAGTTCTTTTGGCCAAGATGTAAACTATTCATTAATGGTCGGAATGTCAATAGCTTGCGTTGTTTTTTACTTCCTGTTTTTCAGGTATTCAGGTTTTGAAACCTACAGCAATTTAAAATTAATTCTGCTCTCTGTTTTAAGCTGTATGGCAATTGTATTTTTGGGCAATTTGTTTGCTCTTTTAATCAAAGAGCCCATAAACGAAGTGCTTTCTAACCTACCTGCAACACTATTGATGGGCATTATGGGAAACATTTTGCTGTTTCCTATTTCACTGATATTGGGACTGTTAAACTTCGGGATAATCACTTATTTGAAATCAAAATGAAAAAACTACTTACCGTATTTGCTTTCGTGTTTCACGTTTCAATCAATGCACAAACTGGATTACTACCTTGGGTGGACGAATTAATTAAGACCTTATGCTGTAACTTTACAAGATGGAAAGACAAAGAAGAATTTACAGTTTAGAACTGCGAAGCAATACCAATGAAAAATAAACATAAATGAAATAATTTAGGTAGTGTCTCACTAACTGTGTAAGTTAAAAAATGATGGGGTTATTAAACCACCATCATTTTTTTTAACTTTAACTTTTACACAGTCTTATGAAAAAAGAAGATTTATTGTCAGATGAATTAAACTTTTGATTACTAATCCTAGTAAACTAAATTTGTAATAACTTTTTTGGGTTTGTGCTCAGAAAAAGGAAATGATTCAATTAACTTACCAACTACTGCGGTTTTAATGACCTTTTTAAACCTTTAAAACCTGAACTCGATTAATAATTTAGGCTAAAAATATTGTACAAAAAGGTAAAATTTAGTATATTTAAATCTCTGACAATTAAATATTTAAACT
>NZ_JAVDVI010000023.1:0-47145 GCF_031456785.1 Flavobacterium arsenatis | reverse complement strand
AATTTAGTTTAAATATTTAATTGTCAGAGATTTAAATATACTAAATTTTACCTTTTTGTACAATATTTTTAGCCTAAATTATTAATCGAGTTCAGTATAAATTAATATAGAAAGGCGAAGTTAAAAGATTTTCACCGAAATTCTGTAAAACAAAAAAGACGACCATTGCTGATCAGGATTTTGCTCCCCTCCTGACTGATTCTCGAACCTCAATTGTTTGATATTTTGCATATTATCCAAAAAAAAACCTTCTTTGACATCAGAACCGAGCAAAGTTTTGATATTTTAAATTCGAATTTTCGAATTGTAAGCTTTTCGCAAGCTAGGTTGCTTATATCTCACTATCATTACATTAATTGAAAAAGAGAACTTTAAAAAAATAATAAAATCCAACCGAAATGTTATTGTTGATTTACTTGAAAACTTAGGAGAAGATTTTCCGATTGCTAAAAAAGACTTGCTTCGCTTTTTACAAATAACCAAATCTCAATATTCATTTTGGCTGAAAAACACATCGAACAAAACTAAAATGTAAACCCAGCTCAATTCAACCAAAAACTCTATCAACTTCCCTCCAAATTTCCCCAACTCTCTTACAAACAATGTCATTAAGTTAAGCTCAATCTTGTCCTCCCGACGAAGGAGGGAACTCACAAGTAGCTCTATAAAGTGAATTTGACAATGCGATTCTTCCTTCGTCGGAAGGACAAAACAGACGGTTTATTTCCTTAACTTAATGACATTGCTCTTACGAATCGTAAACGAAACCTTGCGAATTGTAAATGGTTATGATTTTTGAAGAAAGAAGAATTTATATTTGAAACAAAATGACACAGGAAATTTGGAAAAAAACAGAAAAAGGCTGAAATGATTATAGAAATATATAGTTGACCGATTTTTTTAACCTTGAAAGGGTAACAATATCATCCCTACGGGATTTTTTCCCCTGAAACATTCTATTTCTATAATCATTTTACCTCTTCGAGGTTCATTATAATTTTAAAAAACCAGCAACTTTCCAACGAATCGTAAATGAACCCTTGCGAATTGTAAATGGTTTCATTTTCAATAAAGAAGATTTATATATTTGAGGGGTATAATAAAACTTTCGCCTATCTACCTAAATATGGGTATATATAGGAAAGTTTGTTTCGCATATAAACAAGTTGTGTGCAACCTTACGACACACAGCAAAAAACAACCATTTAGAACAATATGAGTTTAGACAAATTAGCATTGACACTTGAAAATTTTAGGGAAGCAACATTGACCTGCGAAAGATATGTTTATGGAAAAATAGAAAGGCGGACAAACCCAATTTCGTTGACAGAAATTCCAGAAATTAAATTATCGCCTGAATTAGATTTTCTTTATAGCAACTACGACTTCGATTTGACGGTTGGAAATAACATTGCTCTTACAAGGTTTGACCAACTTGTAAAAAGACAACACGGATTTTCAACATTTTCAACTGACGGAGGGAATACCCAAATCCCAGACCCAAAATGGACAAGTGGTTGGGCAGTTATTGCAGATATAAATGATGACCCAATTGTTGCAAATACAAATATTTCGGGGACACCGATTTTAGCCGCTATCGAAGCTGTTGACTATCTTGAGATTGCACCTTCGTTGTCCATATTTTTTCAAATTCTGACGGAACTTCTAAAATCATCACAACTTCACAGAGAAAACGAACCTGACGATGAAGAAGAACTTATTACTTACAATGAAAATGTAGTTCAACCATACTTTTTAAAACAAGTAAGTGCCATTTTAAATGAAGAACAATTGGAAAATATAGAAACCTTTTTATTCTCTTAATGCAAAATGACCAACAAAGGCTATATACAACATCCGTTTGGCAATATGGCGGCTGAAGTACAAAATTCAACAGCAGTTTTTCAATTGAACTTTAGTAATAATATCAGCTTTTGTACTTCCCTGCCTGCCGGCAGGCAGGGATTTCCCGCACGAAAATTATACATAAAAAATAATTGCTAAAATGTATGTTTTGTCAGGCGAAGCTGAAGTGCAAAACTCAACAATAAACAATAATAAAACATGGAACAACAACCTTACACCCCACCTCAAGCTGGTCAAGAATTAAATAAGCACCAACAATCAAAGCCAAATCGCAAAAGAAAAATTATTATTTGGATAATTATTGGCATTTCTGTATTGATTGGAGCATCGACCTTTGCTTTTTTCTATGGCATAAATAAAGCTCGACAATCCTATTATTTTGGTCCGGACCAAGAAGGCTACCCTGTTGACAGCGTGTATGTTGACGGCTGGGCAAGCCCCGAAGATTATGCTAACTGGAAAAATGCTACATTCACCATTCCAGAGTATAACGATATACCAATAGCTTTTAAAAGAGGAATCGTGAAAATTTTCCTAAACAACGGCTACTTGGGTAATGATAGTGATAATTCCGATATTTATTTTTTTACCAAAATTAAAGACCGTGCTCATAAAGTAATTGCCTATGGCGACTTTACTGGACAAGGCGAACGTGAAATGGTCTTTTTACTAGAAAATTCAGATTTTCAAAGTAGTGCGATTTTTATTATATCTCAAAATGGAAACCTCCTCTATTGGAAAAAAAATTCTTATGAATTGCCAACTATCAAAAGCTTTAAAAAAGGAACTCCAATCTATATGGATGAAATGAAATTGATCCCTGCACCAAATGACGGAATAATCAAGCAGACTAAAAACTCCAAATATGTGCTCATTTACAACCATAAAACCAAAACTTTTGATGATTACTATCAATTCACCAAATATGAGATTGAAAATATGGAAACGATAACAGAAGATCACGAATATGAAGAGATGGAAGAACCTTCTGACACAATTACTAAATAAGCTTTTTAATTAAAAGTTGCTGTATAAATCAATTATCGACGAGTGTACTTGATCCAAAAAAAACATTAAGTGTTTGATAATCAATTTTTTTTAGGAATATCCAAACCATAAAACAACCTGACCAACCGTTACAAAATAATGACCAAAAAAAGAACTGACATAAGGCAATACTTCGACGAAACTGCAAAAATTGTGAGAAAAGATGAATTTGATTTGTCTGAATCTGGTTTGTATTATTTTGAAACACAACAATATAAACAAACAGACATAAACAGGAATTGGACTGTAACGAAAATCCAAATCGGACATATTGAAAAAGACGGACACTTTTTTGAATACCTGACCGACTATGAATACAATTGCTCACTATGGATTTATAAAGATAAAAAAGACTATTTATTACTTCCAGAATTTCAAGGAGGACAATCTGTATTTGATGTTGAAGAGAAAAAACTGTATAGCTTCTATTCAGAAGATGACCCATTTATCTGGGCAAATATTTTTGTTTCACCCGACAATACTAAACTTGCAGTGACGGGCTGTTATTGGGCTTGTCCGTTTGAAATTGTGGTTTATGATTGCTCAAACTTGACAGAATTGCCCTATGCTTGCATTTATCGACAACTATTAGATACTAATTTTGAAATAAAAGAGTGGGAAGACAATCGAACAATAGTAATGACAAACAACAAAAAAGAAGAACAACGTCTAAAAATATAGCGATAGACAAACGAACTATAATCCCTAAAAATAGCGACAAAATTTGTAAAATCATATCATCCCTACGGGATTTTTTTTCCCTGAAACATTCTATTTCTATAATCATTTTACCTCTTCGAGGTTCATTATAATTTCAAAAAATCTATACTTTCCCAACGAATCGTAAACGAAACCTTGCGAATTGTAAATGGTTGAGTATTTAGACTATGAATGTTTTTATATTTGATGGTTATCATAAAGATATCGCCAATTAACGAGTGGTATGGTTATCTGATCAAGCTTCTGGCAAAAAATTGAAAGTGAATTTATAAATGAGAAACAATCCTTTTATTACAGTTATTTTTTTAATTTGTATTGAAATAGCATCGTATATCTACATCGATTATACTGATTTAATTGTACCATCGTCTAAATATGCGGGTTTAATCATGCCTTTTTTTGTCTTTTCAATTCCGGTTATTTCGATTTTTATTTCGATTTCTATAAAAGACATGGCACATAAAAAAGCATTTCAATATTTTTCAATATTTCTTTTGGTTTCCTCGGTTATCCTATTTATTGCCTTGACTTATTTAACAGCTTTGGCAAAAGCCTACCAACATTGAAATGTATATGAAGGCAACTAAATTATATTATATCAACATTTTTCTTGCGGTTATTTTAGGATTATTAATTATCCTTAATCTTGCGGTAAGATTAAAAAACAAAGAACACCAAAAGATTTACTGGGATGCAGAAATTAGGAGTTCTACAGGAAATTCTATATCAGGAACTTCAAACCTAATCAAAATTATAGATGTTGGTTTATATAATAATTTCAGTCAATTCGCAAAAGGTATTGATGTAGAATCAAATTGGATAACTAGTGCTGAAAATGCAAATTCTGTTGAATTTAAAACTTGGTACAAAGAACTTTTGCCCGACTCTCTTTCATTAAATTATTTTTCAATCGATGAACGTAAATTCTATTTGCTTAAAACCAGTTTGCCGTATGAAAAGATAAAAAATTACAGCAAAAAGAGTAATAAAACCCCATTATTAATTCTAGAAATACAGCCAAAAGGTAAAACGGTTTTGAAGATAGAGGAAAACAAAAAATCTAAAATCATAGAAACCTATACTGCCAACGAAATTGCAGGAAATTTGGATATGTTGGTTTATATGGAATCTTTGAATGGAAAAAATAATGAATTTGAAGGTATTGAAAATATTAATGATTTCTCCGAATTACTACAAAATCAGTATAAATGGTTGTTAAAAGTAGAAATGGACGATGATTGTGTTTTGAAAGACGTTTCAGGAATATTTTATTCGCAAGAAAGCATAGAAATGTTAGAAAACAATAACATTACCCCATGCAATAGCACGCCCAGACTACTTTATATAAAATGGGGAAACCAGCAAGAATACGGAATTCAATACTACTTTAATGCCAATGAAATTTTAAATGCGTTTAGAGTTTTGAATAAAATGAATTCATCAGAACCAATAATTATGACTTTCAAATTATATAAAGAACATTATCCTCAATGCGAGGTCTCAAAAATAGGCAAAACCATCAGATTGAATAATTTGTATCCAGAAAAACCAATAGAATATAAATAACCAAAAAGCACAATCGCACAATACGAACTGTTTAATTCCCTCAACTTTCTTGCGAATCGTAAACGAAACCTTGCGAATTGTAAATGGTTGTGATTTTTGAAGAAGAAGAATTTATATTTGAATAATGAAAGGAAATACAACAAGAGATACGAGATGTTGCTAATAACTTTTTAGAATATCATCAAAATAAATAATTGGTAAACTTACCTATATAAGAATTATTGAATGAAAAAGTTAATATTAATTACCCTTGGCTTACTGACACTTTGGTTTTTGTTCATCTGGATCAGATACGATTTTTTTTATTCTAATCTTACACAAGACGAGATTGATAAGGTATTTACTTATGAGAAAATGAAAACACCAGAATTTGATTCCATCAATTTACGGGGTTACAGCATAAAGTATCTAACCAATAAGAAAAACAGAGATACAGAATACGACCAAAATAATAAGCGGAAACCATATTTGGTTTTACTGCACAGTAGCGGAAAAAATGCTACCTATTTTTTAGATTATTTTAGAAACAAAGAAATTCAGGACAAGTTTCACATCATTGCGATTGACCGATTGGGTTTTGGTAAAACTACTTTTAATAAACCCGAAGACAGAGATTATATTTTCGAACAGGAAAAAGAAGAATTTGGTAATATGGCTGATTATGTTTCTGGGTCTATGGTGCATCATATATTAGAAAACGAAGGACATCATTTGGAAGAGGTTCGCATTGTATCAGAAGGTAATTCTGGTATTATTGGTTTAGAAGCATACAGATTTGAATATTTAAGCTTTTCAAAAGTTTTTCTGTTCAACTCAAGTTTACAAAAACGTTTCTTAATCAGCAAAATTTTCAGTAAAATGATTACGTCTAATTTGGTTTCGCCTTTATTTCCAAGAGCTTTTGTCAGTAAACACCAAGACCTTTTATTGTTGGATAAATCCAAAGAAACAGGATTTGATTGGTTAATAAATTTTGGGAAAGATGTAGAAAATGACGAAAACAAAGATCGAGGTTATATGTATCATTCAAAGGGAAAAATGTTTAAATCTATATTTTTTATTGGTATAAACAGTAATGGAGAAAAAAGGGTTAAATCGATTTCAGGCGATTCAAATTTCATCTTTGAAAGCAAGGGATTCAATATTTATAAAAATCCTGATAAAACATTAAAATCAATTATTGATGCAGATGCCTATACCTTGGATTTCAATAGGATATATAATCAACAATCAAGCGATTTTACCAATTGAATAAAACAAGCACCACTGTCAACAAGAGTTTTGCGATATGCTAAACCAACAGTCGTCCAATATTGAACTGACACAAAAAAATGGAAATAATACTAATACTACTTTTACTGATAATTCTTGTTTCAGTTTTTACATTGTACAAAATAATTCTTTGGATAAGCAAAAAGAAAACACGAGTTAATTGGACTTTATCTTTATTAGGAATATTGATTTTAGCTAAAATTATCAACTTCATATTCTTTACCAAAATGGAACTGATACAATCAAAAGCCTACAAAAATATGTACCTGATAAAAAATCCAATAAATAACAGGGACAGCATTCATTCGTTTATCAAACAAATTTGTTTGGAAAGAATGAACAAAGAGTTTATTGGCAATGAAGAAAAATATAAATATCATAGTAAGGACGGTTCAAATGTATGGGTCGGTTATCACTACTTTAATTTTTACAACTATACCGATAATTTTTTGGGTAGTAACACAGCTCACTTTATAGAGAATAAGGAGGATGATGGTGGGCCTACAAGTATGTATTTTTTATCTACTATTGAAGATGAAAAAATAGCAACGTTTAGTATTGAATTTTGCGAAAATGACACCGTAAACTATTATGCCAAAATAATCTATCATAGAGGATATGAAATAGATACGATTTTCAGTAAATGCACAGAACAACCAAAGAAAATAATTCCTATAAATGAACCTTTTATCCATTCGACAGAAGGAATTGGAACTGATTATTATCCTATAGAAAAAAAGCAAAAAAACAAATGAAAATATTTATTCCACTCTTTTTATTAAGCATTTTTATCTTACAATCTTGCGGAAATGAAACAAAGGATAAAGCCACAGAAACACCAAAACGTACAACGAAAATCGCTGAAAAAGAGAATATAGAAGAAGATAATTATACAGAAATGAATGATGAACCCGATGAAGATGATTTTGTATATCCCGAAACAGGTAACAAAGCCTCTGACTTTATGCCCAAAATGGCAATATATGATTATGAAATACAATACGAAACTATGGGAGATTTGAACAATGACGGATTAAAAGATATAGTCATTGTATTGAGAAACAAAGAAATCAAAACAGCACGAAGACCGATACTGATTTTATTGCAAAACAAAGATAAATCGTATCGTTTAGACAAAGTTTCAAACCTTGCAATGCCAATTGAGTACAATGAATATGATTTTAAGTTATTCGATACCGAAGAAATAAGCATTGAAAAAGGAGACTTAAACATAAAACTATATGGTAAAGATAATTATTTCGGAACTTTCAAATATTTTGAAAATGATTTGTTACTTACTTCTATTGAAGCTTTTTACAGAGGTGCTGGTTCTCAACAAGGCATCAAATACGACTTCTTAAAAGGAGAACAGACAACAACTGAAATTGACTTAATATCTGATGTTGAAAACCCAAAAGTTACAGAAAGTGAAAGTAGTATTGATAAAGAGAAACATCATTTTGAAAACATATCAATTATTGATTTTTTTAATAATAACGAATAAAAAAGCACAGCCAAAGAAAATTATTCCAAAAAATGAACCCGATATACATCCCACAGAACCATCAGGAGTAGGAAAAACACCTGTAAGAGAATAAAAAATTATGAAAAAATTAATCACACTACTTTTAGCGACTGCCTTTCTTTTTCAATCTTGTGAAAACAAAAGAGAAAAGACAAAAGAGAAATCCTTTCTAAAAGAAGACAACATTTCCATAAAGACAAATGAAGAAAAAACTGATTTGCCTGAAGAAGATGGGAAATATAGCATTATAGTTGAGCAAATCGACTCTTTACAATATTATCTACAAAAGGAAAAAGACGATAATCAAAATATTGAAATCAAAAAAATTACCGACTTTAAAGTTGCACGAAAACTACTTGTTGGAATTGTTGAATTTGACGAAAAAGATATTGATTATCCAATGGTCAAAAAAATTAATTTTATAAATAATCGTAAACCCACACATAAATCATATTTTGAATTAGACGACTGTTCTTTTAAAGCATATTTCCCTAACGAAAACATTTTACTTTGCGAAGGCGGACACACCACAGACGTGAGTTTCAATTTAATAAATGGACAAGAAACAGAATTGACAGGAAATCCAGATTATATAAAAACCTCACCTAATAAACTTTTTCGTATAAATGGTCATTACGATGGGCAAGAATGCTCCTCCTATTTTATTCAGAAAAAAACAAAGAACGAATTTGAAAAAATTATTCAATTAGATACAGAATTTGAAAAACAAACTAAAAAATGGCTTTGTATTATGGGAGATAATTTTTGGAAAGACGACACTACATTCTATTTGACATTAGTAACAAGTTATGGAAAAGATAGAAAGAATTTAGGTTTTTTTAAAATAGAATTATTTAAAAAGTAAAATAAAAAGGCTAATAATTTATTGCGAATCGTAAACGAAACCCTGCGAATTGTAAATGGTTTACCATTGAAATATAAAACCGCCTTAATTTTATAACGATAACAAACGACAGTAAATAATTAAAAACGGCACAGTTGCGTCAATTTGAAAGTTAGCAACAATACCTAAAAAAAGTAGAACCATTGAAAATTAAAAGACTTTATATATCAATTTCTGTATTAGTTGTATTTTTTGCATCTGTTGTATTCTTAATGGGATATAAAATTCCAGAATTCCCTAAACATAGAGATTGGATTTATATACCCGAAAATAAAGACTCAATTTTTGAAATAGAAAAAACAAATATAAAAACAGATTTTACGCTGAATTTAATAAATGAAAAAGGATATATTTTGTTATTAAAAGATAATGATTATATTTTAGCTACTGTAATTACCGAAAGAGGAAAAGTTGTAAAAAAATTTCCTAAAACAAAAGATTTTTATATTGATTCTCTTAATCAGAGGTTTATATTTTCTAGAGAAATTTATAAAAGTGATACTCTCTTTAAAAAGCAATTAATTAGTTATTCTTTTTCTGATTACCAGCAACAGAATTTGGAGCTCAAAGACTATATAATTGAAGAAACTCAAGCAGAATTTTTGAGAAGAAAAAATCTTATTAAAAATGACACTATTTATTATGAAAGAAGTCAGGAGTTTGATGATGAATATCGTAAAGATAAATTAAAAGAAGTCAATTTCTATAAAACTCTCTTTCCTGTAACCAAAATTTCAATTGCATATGATGCATTTGATACAGAGTTTTACACAAATAAAAATGGAGAATTATATACTGTAGAAAATACAAAAATTAAAACTGATAATATTCACAAAGTTTGGAATAGTCTTTATCCTCTTTTCCCAAATTATAACAAAAAGTTAAGTATAGAAACTATAAAGAGAGAAATAAATACTTATACTGTCGTAGATAAACCAACCATAGAAAGTAATTTTATTGCATCGGGATATTTATGGATTGAAATAAGACAACACGAAACAGAATATTATAGTATACGTTTTGGAACTAAATTTTTTAATTTTAGGTATAAAAACAAAACAATTGCATTTCCAAATCAATTAAATATACCAAAAAATGAAAATGATACACTTGCTTGTATGATTGATTATATGTTATATAGAATTTATCCAAAATCAAATAAAAAATAAAAACGGCACAGTTGCGTCAATCTGAAAGTTGGCGGTCAGGCTAAAACGACACCGCATAGAAAGAAAAATATCCAAAAAAATGAAAATTAAAATGACAAACTTAATTACGATACGAGAATACGATACGAAAGACAAAAATGAAGTCATCAACTTGATAAGGTTGAATACACCTGGATATTTTGCTGTTGACGAAGAAGAGGATTTAAACAAATATTTGGAAACAGAAAGGGAACTTTATTATGTTTTACTTTATGACCAAAAACTTGTAGGATGTGGTGGAATTAACTTTGCAGACAACAATACGACAGGAAAAATAAGTTGGGACATACTTCACCCTGATTATCAAGGAAAATCTTTGGGTACAAAATTATTGAAGTACCGAATAGACAAACTAAATTCTATTGACGGAGTACAAAAAATTACTGTAAGGACTTCACAAGTCGCATACAAATTCTATGAGAAACAAGGTTTTGAGCTATTTGAAATCAAAAAAGACTATTGGGCAGAAGGATTTGATATGTACAATATGGAATATAAACAAAAATGAAACCTATGACGGCAAAAGAAGCCCGAACCGCTAACAAGGGTTTTGCGTCAGGCGGGCTGAAGTGCAAAATTCAACGGCAGTTTTTCAATTAAACTTTAGTAATAATATCAACTTTTGTGCTTCGATTTGACTCCGTCGAACTAGCGTTTCCCGCCCGAACGCAAAGCCCCAAAACGTTGGTGGCAATTTTGCAGAACCGACCGAAACCAAAAATGAATACAGACAAAAAGCCACAATAATACAAGACATTATGAACGAAAAGCCTTTAGAATATAAAGAATTTATAGACAGACTTTGCAAAACTGGAGATATTGAGGAATACTCAAAATCAGATTTGGAAGATTATAAATCGACCATTGAGGTTTGTAAAAGTGAAGACAATGATGAATTAGCTAATCTCTACAAAATTCTTGGTCCATTATTTAACAAATTAACGAAAGAGCAAAAACAAGCTTTCGGGAAGTGGAATGAATATCTTGTGAGATATGGAATAGCAAATTGTCTTCAACAATTAGAATTTAATAAAGAAATACATTTAGCAATTGATGAAAAACTTCCAAAGTTTGATTATGCAAAAGATTTTTGGTGCAGATGTAAAACTGACGGTTCACCTTATGGAATTTGGAAATAATTGAATTATCGAACCAAAAAATATAGAAAGAAAAAACAAACACAAAATATCTAAGCTTTCTCTTTGCCCAACGAGCAAGAAATGAAAGCAGTGTTGACCTTTTGGGTAGCCCCTAGGCCAATGTCATTAAGTTAAGGAAATAAACCGTCTGTTTTGTCCTTCCGACGAAGGAGGAATCGCATTGTCAAATTCACTTTATAGAGCTACTTGTGAGTTCCCTCCTTCGTCGGGAGGACAAGATTGAGCTTAACTTAATGACATTGAGCTAGGCAGAAAGGTTTGTGGATTTTGCTTGGTTTTTTATGCTGTTTTCCTTCAATATGACATATAATTTCTCCCAAATTCCAACGAATCGTAAATGAACCCTTGCGAATTGTAAATGAACCCTTGCGAATTGTAAATGGTTTACCATTGAAATACAAAAACGCCTTAATTTTAAAACGATAAACAAACGACAGTAAATAATAAAAACGGCACAGTTGCGTCAATCTGAGAGTTGGCGGTAATTTTGCAGAACCGACAAAATCGACAGAAATTTTTAAAAATATGAAGACACTTGATGAATTAATAAACTTGGACGAACCAGGTTGGGAATTAGTTTCCGAATGGCTAAATGAAGCTACAAACGAATTTGAGATTTTACCAAAAGATAAAAAAAGAGCAGAAAAAGAACTTGTAAATGCTCAAGTGACAACACGTTCGCCAATGGGTGCAGTAATATACGAAACTGGCGGAATATTAATAGACAAAGGTTGGCTCAGAATTTTAGGCTCAGGAAGCGAAAAACTTGACAGAGGTTTGACTGAATGGAATAAAGGAAAAACTTTTGAAAACTATGGAGATCAACCTACACATTTTTTAATTGCTGACGATATCATTGGTGGTTATTTTGCTATAAACGCTGGCGGAATTGGAAGCGAAATAGGAAAAGTTTATTATTTACCACAAGACACTCTTGAATGGGAATGTTTAGACACAAATTATTCCGAATTTCTTTATTGGGCTTTGACTGGCGACATAAATAAATTTTACGAAATTTTCAGATGGGAAAACTGGCAAAATGAAATAGCCAAAGCAAACGGAAATCAAGTATTTTCATTTGTCCCATTTTTGTGGACTAAACAAGGGAAAGACATTGAAAAAACAGACAGAAGATTAGTCCCAATTGAAGAAAACTATAATTTGACACTTGATTTTCAAAAACAATTTAGTAAGAAATAAAAAAACTACCGCCAACAAGGTTTTTACATCAGACAGGCTGAGTGCAAAATTTAGTTTTTTTTCTCCTATTTCCCCAATCCTGTCCCTACGAATCGTAAACCAAACCTTGCGAATTGTAAATGGTTTACCATTGAAATATAAAAACGCCTTAATTTTAAACAATAAACAAACGACAGTAAATAATAAAAACGGCACAAGTTGCGTCAATCTGAGAGTTGGCGGTAATTTTATGATGACTACAAAAGATAAACTCCGACAGTTAGTTTCTGACTTTCGACAATGGTTGGCAGACAATTATACATCGGATGAAATTGAAGAACTAAGAACTGACGATGCAGGATACCCAAAATGGGAAGAAATCACAACGTACTTCTCTGAATTAATTGACAAAAAGTTACTTAGAAACTTAGATAAAGAAGACCAAATTAATCTACTTTATCTTATAGGACGAAATTGGGACATTGGAAATATGATTGCGTGGTTAAGCAAAGGGACAAAGTTGTCAAACTGCGGTGAATTGGAAAAAAAAGACTTTTTGAGTTTAGCAAAAACACTTACAGAACTTGAACAACCAGAGTTTAATGATGCTAAATCACAAATAGCTTCATCTTTCCAAAAGTTTGACAAATTAACGACAGAGATAGAAGAAATACTTTTAAAGCTTTACAATGATAAAGATGAATATACCAAACGACTATCTTTAATTTCACTTGGAAAATTAGGATTTTATGACATTAAACAATTAATTAAACAATCTTGGGAGACAATTGAAGATGAACACCATAAAATAGGTTGTTTGTTTGTCATAGCTGAATACATAAAAGACGATAAACTGATGAAACATTATTTACAACTTGCGGACAAACAAGAAGGGGAATATCTTAAATCGTATGTTTACGAACTTATAAGAAAATAAAAACCACCGCCAACAAGGTTTTTACATCAGACAGGCTGAGTGCAAAATTCAACAGCAGTTTTTCAATTAAACATTAGTAATAATATCAGTCCCGATAAATCGAGATGCTTCGATTTGACTCCGTCGAACTAGCGTTTCCCGCCCGAAAGCAAAGCCCCAAAACGTTGGTGGCAATTTCGCAGAACCGAGACGAATTCAAACAAAAGAAGTTGATAGAAATTTGAGAATTTTTTTGGAAATTTACCAATTTTTGGTAACTTTGAGAAAAGTATTAAAAAATGAAAAATACATCAATATCACTCGGAAACTATTTTGACCAATTTGTAAGCAGTCAAATATCAGTTGGACGATACAAAAATGCTAGTGAAGTTATCCGTGCAGGACTCCGACTTTTAGAAGACGAGGAAAGTAAAGCTATTGCTTTGAAAAGTGCTATTCAAAAAGGAATTGACAGTGGAATTGCTCACGATTTTGACCCTGAAAAACACCTTCAAGAATTAAAAGCAAGAAGAAATAATGGCTAAATACAAACTTACAAATGAAGCCGTTGAAGATTTGACAAATATTTGGGATTATACTTTTGACAATTGGTCAGAAAAGCAAGCGAACACATATTACGAAATGCTACTTGAAAACTGCCAATTTATTGCCAACGATCCAAAAATCGGAAAACCCTATGAAGAAATAAAAGAAAATCTTTTTGGATTAAAGGCTAATCGACATATAATTTTTTATAGAATATCAGAGGGCAAACCTATAGAAATAACAAGGATTTTACACGAACGAATGGACTTGAAAAACAGATTGAGCGAATAAAATAACTGCCACCAACACGGGTTTATCTCATCATTTCTATTATTTTAATGGTTTGGCTCCGCCGAACCACTTCGTTAGGTTTCGATGATTGCTTCGCAGTTTGCATCAGGCGGGCTGAAGTGCAAAATTCAGGTCTTTTTCCCCTATTTTTTCTCAACTTTCCTACGAATCGTAAACGAAAACTTGCGAATTGTAAATGGTTTTGTGTTTCGGTAAGGGAGATTTTATATTCGGTAAAAAAACAGAAAAGCCTGAAATGATTATAGCAAGCGATAATAATTTCATCCCTACGGGATTTTTTCCCCTGAAACAACATTCTACGTTCTATAATCATTTTACCCCTATGGGGTTCTATTATTCCCTTAACTTTCTTGCGAATCGTAAATGAAACCTTGCGAATTGTAAATGGTTATGTGTTTCAACAAAGAAGATTTTTACATTTGAACAATGAGAAAACTTTTGCCTATCTACCTAAAATATGGGTGTATATGCGAAAGTTTGTATCGCATATAAACGAGTTGTGCGTCAGCAAAAAAACAATACTGATTAATTTTCTAAATGTTTACAAGTTTAAATACACTTCAAAAGATAATTTTAATACTATTTAGTTTCTGTATTGTTCTAAATATTTATTATGAATGGGATACTAAAGATGAGCAAGTAATTCTTAATCCTAACCCTTGGGAAAGTTTCCCTAAAGAAGAAAATTATCAATGGAAAGAAGCTGGATTGTTCGAATTAAGAGCATATCAAACTAAGGTAATACCATTTCATAAGAATAATTTTTGGGGACTAACCTATGATATATCTTGTGAAATCAGGTACAAACAAGAAAATCATATTGAAATAAAAGATAGCATTCACACATTCTATACAAATCAAACACTTTCAGAAGCACAATCCATACAAAACGCAAAACACATTACATCGGATAATGACAGTTTGATTTTTTCGGAATATACTTTTGGTGAAAATATTTCTTTTTATTTACTCAAGAAAAATAAAGGTTATTATCGTTCTAATTCGGGCTTAAACATCCAATTTCACTCCTCGTACTTCACACCCAAATACATTAAATTAAATTTGGATAGTAATAATGCAATCTTGGTAAAAACTAATCCATTATTGGTTTTTAATAGCAATATTCTTTCCACAAGCTTATTTGCGTTAGGGACTGTAATTCTTTTAGTATTAGCGGTTTATGGAGGGTATGAATCGTTTGTATTTTTGATTGTTCTTTTGTTCTATTTTGCATTTAGTGACTATTATATTTGGTTTTACTTTGTATTTCTTTTTTGTTTAAGTATCTTTTTTAAGATTAAAATGAGAGCAATAACTGTGAACTGGTTAGCTTTGCCTTTTGTATATTGGAGAACCTTGCCTTTTGTATTTATAGGTTTAGTACTCTTCATCCATAAATGGGAAAAGACGTTTAGTTGGGGTGGATTATTATTTGAATCGCTACTTGCTCTTTTTTATATGTTTATAACTTGGCTTATCTTTTACGTGAGTTCGACAAGCATCTACACTCTTTATATTTATATTTTCTTTAAAGAAAAGGATGTTGAACAGCTAAAATATATAGATTTTACTTCCAATATGGACCCAGGGAATAGTGGCAGAAGAATTCCTTATTATGCAGGAACAATTAAACTTAAAGATAAGGTTATTCCGAATGTTATGATGAATTTCTCAGATTATTTCAAAGCAAAAAAGAATAAAGAAATTAAAATCTCAAAATATAAAACAGATAATAAAGGCAATTATATATTTTATTAACAATGTCGAACGCACAACACTAGCTATACATAATGAGGGTTATAGTGCTAAATTGAAAGTAAATGAATATTAATAAACATAGGACTAGACTGAAAGTGCAGTGCTTTTTAATCCCGCACTACGCAAAGCCCAAAACCGTTGGTGGCAATTTTGCAGAACCGACCGAAACCAAAAATGAATACAGACAAAAAGCCACAATAATACAAGACATTATGAATGAAAAGCCTTTAGAATATAAAGAATTTATAGACCGACTTTGCAAAACTGGAGATATTGAGGAATACTCAAAATCAGATTTGGAAGATTATAAATCGACCATTGAGGTTTGTAAAAGTGAAGACAATGATGAATTAGCTAATCTCTACAAAATTCTTGGTCCATTATTTAACAAATTAACGAAAGAGCAAAAACAAGCTTTCGGAAAGTGGAATGAATATCTTGTGAGATATGGAATAGCAAATTGTCTTCAACAATTAGAATTTAATAAAGAAATACATTTAGCAATTGATGAAAAACTTCCAAAGTTTGATTATGCAAAAGATTTTTGGGACAGATGTAAAACTGACGGTTCACCTTATGGAATTTGGAAATAATTGAATTATCGAACCAAAAAATATAGAAAGAAAAAACAAACACAAAATATCTAAGCTTTCTCTTTGCCCAACGAGCAAGAAATGAAAGCAGTGTTGACCTTTTGGGTAGCCCCTTAGGCCAATGTCATTAAGTTAAGGAAATAAACCATCTGTTTTGTCCTTCCGACGAAGGAGGAATCGCATTGTCAAATTCACTTTATAGAGCTACTTGTGAGTTCCCTCCTTCGTCGGGAGGACAAGATTGAGCTTAACTTAATGACATTGAGCTCTAGGCAGAAAGGTTTGTGGATTTTGCTTTGTCTTTTATGCTGTTTTCCTTCAATATGACATATAATTTCTCCCAAATTCCAACGAATCGTAAATGAACACTTGCGAATTGTAAATGGTTTCTATTCTTACTATGTGTTTTCAATACTTTTGGCTAAACAATTTTAACAAATAAAAACCAATTGTATGATGACACATTTTTTAAGTAAAACAGTAAAATTTCGCTTTCTTATTTTAAGTCTTTTGTTCATAGTGAGTTCTTGTGAACAAGCAGACGAAAATTATTCAACCACCGAAGGTACTGTTGTTGAACTAAAAGACAACGGAAGAATTGGAAAAGGAATGCGTAGCTACATGGTAATTAGCTATACAGATTCAAAAGGAGTTGCTCAAACTGGCGAGTTAAATTATGACCCTCTAACTAAATACCCAGAAGTAAATGATAAAATTTCGTTTAAATACAACACAAATTCGCCCAATCAATTAATGGAAGAAGATAGTTTATATAATACACTAACAAAACCAGACATTTTTATTTGGATTATCATACTTCTTTTCGGAATATATTGGGTGTATAAAAATGTGTTACGAAACAAAGCGTAGCTATTTCAAATTATGAATAAATTAAAACTTAATTCTTTTAAAATCAATCAAATAACCTTTTAAAAACAAAAAAAAATGACAACAAAAACTCTATTAACAGCAATTATCTTCATCAGTTCGTTCAACATTGTATCTGCAAAGGCAAAAATTCCGGTTTGTTTTCCTTGTGAAACAATAAACACCGTTCAAGAATTGCCTACAGGTTCTGAAATTGATGAATTAGCAGGACAACACGTGAATATTGCTTACTTAAACAACGAATATGGCATACTTTGGATGTCTTTTTGGAATACCAATGGACGATATGTATTGAGCAACGCCTCAAACACTACCTATTTTGAAATTGATGACCAAGCTTCACAAATTCTAAAAGACAAACATAATTTTGATATAGAAACTGCCGAAAACCCTTTGTCTTTTTTTAAAAAAATTGGCGGAAAACTAATCTTATTTATCGTCATCGCTTTGTTGATTTGGGGAAATTTACCATCTAAAAACAAAGACGTAAAACCAACAAATATTTAATTATTAATCATTGTTGTCCGATAAAAAACATAAACCAATTGATGAACTCAATATTTATAAAACAGAATAACAGGTCGCTCCTCTGGAGCTTTGTATTTTGGGGCATCATTATTTCTACTAACAGTAAATCCCGATAGGATTAAATACAGCTCCGTTAGGAGCGACCTGTTAATAGTAGCATTTTTTTTAGAATTAAAGCTCCGTTAGGAGCGACCTGTTAAATTCTATTTTATTTTTTATCGGACAAAGATGATTATTAATTACAATGAGCTTTACAAATTAAATTTCCTAATCTAAAAATGTCTTAACAAGTTATGGGATTTTTTTCAAAATTATTAAACACATTTAAAAGCATAAGACTCAACGAAAAAAACGCAGTAAATGGTCAACTGTTAGATCATTTATTGGTTGGCTCAATGTATGCCGAACAACAATCGGCTTACTTAAATTCTTATGAAACCGGGTTGAACACGTCCATCATTAAAGAATTAGTAGAATCTTATTGGGATATTTATAGCAAAGAAGATGCGTTGCTCATTCTTCAAGATTTGCACGATAGAAATCAGGATAATTATTTAGACATTGTTTACAAAGCATTTGAAGATAAAGAAAATTATGTGCAAATTTTAAAGTCCGATTTGCCAAACGAGAAAGAAGTTTTTGAATATTATTTGAATTTATACAGAAAATTAAACAACATTGTGCCAGAATTGATTGAGCATAAAGTCATTACAAATTTCTCGGAAATAAAAAAAACAAAAGACAGCGGTTGGAACTACGGAAGAGCCACATTTTTAGCACGATGCTGTTTTGAATTGGGTTATCTTACTGAAAATGAACTGAAAGATTATTTAGAAAAAACCTACAAAGCATTAAAAATCAATTGTTCTACCTGGAAAGAATATACAACAAGTTACATTTTTGGAAGAGCCATTTGGGGTGGTCCAAATAATAGCGGAATGATTCAAATAGCAGACGATTTGCTTAACCATCCAAAAAGTCCGCTAAACCGTAAAAATTATTTATAACAACCTAAAAACAAAAACATTATGATAGTATCTAACATTATTTTTTATTTAATTTTAGCAGGAATTACTGTTCTAATTTTCGGAATATTTCTATTTATAGAACACAAATACAACAAAGAAGATTTCAAACAAAAAGCCATCTTTGCTATCGTTCCGTTGTGCATTATTATCTATATGTTTTGCCCAAAAATTTATTTGGTGCAAGATTGCAAAACAAGCAAAGAAGAAGTGATGCTATTTCCTACGCAAGGCTTTACTTACGGCAAAGGCAAATGCTATGTTATCAATCAATCAAGCGAAAATCTTGGTGTGGTAACGTATGTTTATGGCAGTCCGTCTCAAGAAAAAATTGACGAATATGTGATTAACACAGAAATCCTCCCAAAATCGACAGTAATGATACCAAAAGGTCAAATCTCGTATTTGCTTGAACCAGCACCAAGTTCTGTTAGCACAAAATCTGATTACGAATTTCATCACAGATTATTCTGCAAATCGCAAGAAGCTGAAAATGAAACAAATGAATCAGAAGAAGACGGAGCTTATAGTAACGAATAATACCCACAAAATATGTTTTCAAGATACAAATCCGTAAACAACGGCACCGCTTTTGAGTTCTATCCTTTAAGAGGATATGTGCTTTTTCTTATTATTTTAACCTTCGTTTTATTTGCGGTTACAATTCCAATTCTAACCATTGGTTCCGATAATTTTGAGTTTGTTGAAATGCTGAAAATGATAGGTATAGGAACTCTAATAATAGCATTGTTTTGCTTTCCGTTTTTTTTAATTCTGTATAAATATTGTGTTCATTTTGACTGGAACGAACGAAAAATATACCGAAAGTTGTTGTTTTTTAAGAAGTTAAAAATGAATGCCGATGATATTATTATTGATAGAACATATTTCAAACTGATAGACAAAACCAACAAATATTCCAACGAGCTCAGTTTAATCGTAGGCGGTCTTGCTTCCGGACAAGCAAAATCAAACGAACAAGCTATGGAGCTAATCAACCTCATCAGTACCAAATGGCTCGACAACAGAGTAAAACCTATAGAAACTGAAAAACAAATTAATTTAACCAATTTAGTTTTCTTTAAAAACATTGGAAACCAACAATTTGAGTTGACAGAAACCAACAAATACAACCAACTTCTTTTTGCAGGATTTAGCCTTGCGTTTTTGTATCAGGTTTATAATGTAGTGGTTAATCAGCCCAATTCGGTAGGATTTATCAATTTTATTTTCGTCATTCCAGCATTCTTTTTTTTAATATTAATTTCTATTAGAAGAATATTTGACATTAAAAACAAGCAAGCCTTGACCAATTTTTTGTGGATTATTCCTTATGAAAAAATGAATTTGGATGCCTTTGACAATTTTTCGCTTACCAAGCATCACACCAATGGACTTTATACCGGAACGTCATTAGAAATGCTGTTTTTTAAAAACAACAATTCGGGCAAGCATAGAAATTTCACCATTCTATCTGCAAGAAAAAACACCAAAAATTTTGATGGTATTATGGATGAAATTCGGTTTTTATTATCAAAAGCAGTTTAAATTTGAGTTCAAAAATCGTTTTCAATTAAAAACCATTCCTTAAAAAACAACCATTAAGCAACCAAAATGTTAATCAACAATAAACCAACCAATATTTCACTCGATCACTGCAAATTATTTGCAGACGGCATCAACTATATCAATACTTCTCAATGGATATTGGCATACACCGCTTTTGCCCATTTATATCAAAACACTAAAAATAAACCTGTTGCGTTGATATACAATATGGCACTTTGCCACTATTATGCAAAAGAATATTCAAAAGCTATTGCGGTATTGAGCGAGGCATCAACACAAATGGCTGTTCCTTCCATCACACTTTATACTGAAAACCAATTGCCGAGCGAATTATTGATATACGAATATGAAAACAACCATTATAAACGTGCCATAAGTGAAACGGCAATTACCTTAAACACCAACATTATAAAACTACGAATACGAAGACTTTTAGTTGATGTGCATCTGGAACTTAAAAATTGGCAAGAAGTGCTTCGACTTTCGACCTTGCCAGAAATGAACAAATGTAAAAACATCCAAGAAGCATTGGAAATTGTCAAATCTAAAACAACTATATAGCGAATATGAATTTATATGAAATTGAACGGGCTTACATCGAAGGAAAAGAACTTCTGGAGATAAATGAATTATACAAAACACTTATTGCTGATGCCCCAGAAGAGCTACAAATAGAAATTTGGGAGCAAGTTTGTGGTTTTGCAAATGTAGAAATGATGGAGTATCTGATTACTCAAGGCTGGCGTACAGCTGGTGTACAAGACCGATCTGAAAATACGTTGTTACACTTTTTAGCAGTTCCAAAACGCACCTACGATTATTTTATTGACGAAAAAAGAATATACCAATGCACAAAAATATTGTTAGAAAGCAAGGTTAGTCCACTACGAAAAAACAGCTATGGCGAAACCGCTTTACATCTTGGTGCCAAAGAAGGTTATTTCGAAATGTTGGAAGCTTACCAAGAACTAGGTGCAAAAATTGATTTTACAGGCCGAAACGGTAATACCTTATTGCACATTATGGCAGAATATTCATATAGTGCAGTTTCTGCCTACGAAGATGCTATGGAACGCTTGCAAATTCATAAAAACGATCCCAATTTTGATGAAAACAATCAATATCATATTCAAGAAAGATCGGAATTGGAATGGAGGTTTAAAATAAACCAAGCAAAGTTTAATCGGTTTGTTACTTATGCCTTAATTGGAAAAGAATTTGGCATAGACCCATTTCAAAAAAACAATGAAGGAAAAACAGCTGTAGAAGTTGCTGTTTACTATAAATCAAAAATAATTGGTGCTTTTTTAAAAGGAGTTGATTTCTCTAATCAAGAAACCACGACACTTTATATCAATGCAGGCGGAATGGATGTTCATCAGGCTTGTATTCAAAAAGACACAGAAGCATTGAACGCTTTAATTCAGCTTAAAGAAAGCATCGATCAAGAATACGACAAGGAAGATGACAGGTATAATGGTATGACACCACTTTCTATTTCTATGGTTCTTCACGATTTTGAATGTATTGATGTTTTGCTAAAAAACGGTGCACAACCTATGTTGAACGATAGTAAATCTTGGCATCCGTTCAGGTATTTATACATTCCTATTTCAAATATTAATACAAACTTTGACCAGTTCACAAACAAAACCTTCCAGAAAATTCTCAAATCATTTATCAATGCCGGATTTGATATAAATATGCTTTTAGATGATGATGAAAATACGCTTTTAACACTTTCGGCAAAATATAGCGATAATCTGATGCTTTATAATTCAAATTCGGTTGCAATAGTTATGATCGAAGAAGCCATCTATTCAAATGCCGATGTAAATAAAACCAATCGCGAAGGAATTTCGGCACTAATGTATTTGTGTTTAGCTGATGCAAACAGAGGCGAAAAAAATCTGATAACGCTTTTAGAGCAAGGTGCTTCTACCGAATTGCGTGATGAAAACGGAAAAACAGCCCTCATTTATGCAGTTCAAAATTCTGATAAAGCAGTAGCAAAAACCTATTGCGAACTATTGGCAGAATTTGGAAATCTGCTTATCGATGCAAAAGATAATTCAGAGAAATCTGCTTTGGATTATGCGGTTGAACAAAATAACGAGCCATTGGTAGCTTGGCTGGTAGAGAGAATGTAAATCATAAAAAAATCGAATAATAAAACATATATAAATGGATACTATTTTTCTAAACGCTTGTAAAAACAATCAAAAAGCAATTGTGCAAACCTTGCTTAAAAAAGGTGGCATAAACCTCGATAAACGAGATGCAATGGGCAACACGCCTTTGTACTATTCGTGTCAAAAAGGCGCAAGAGACATTGTTAAAATTTTGGTTGAGGCTGGAGCCGATGTCAACTTGGCAAACAACCAAAGTGCCACGCCTTTACACATTGTTTCGAAAAGTGGAAATAAAGAAATCGTAACGGTTTTGTTAGATAACGGAGCCGATATTAATGTAACTGATAAAGAAGGAAAAACCGCACTTATTTATTCGTTGGCAGAAGGCAGAACTGAATTTACCAAGTTCCTGCTATCCAAAGGAGCCGATAAAACCATTAAAGACAATGACGGACACAGTGCTTTAGATTATGCCACAAGCAGAGGTTTGCGAGATACCGTTGCCTTATTAGTTGGCGAAGCCGATGATAAAAATAGTACCGGAAATACACCATTACATCAAGCTGTTTGGAACAATGAAGCCGAAGTGGTAGGCGAATTATTGAAAATAAACACCATCAATATCAACGCCATAAACGACCAAGGCGATAGTGCATTAGTGTTGGCCTGTATGCAAAACAATTTGCGAATAGCAGAACAACTACTCAATGCTCAAGCCGATATGTTGTTGAAACGATTAGACGGTAACTCGGTTTTGCATTACAGCACTGGCAGAGGAAACAAGGAAATTGCCAAACTGTTTATAGAAAAAGGAATGGACATCAACAGTAAAAACAACGAAGGCGAAACACCGCTTATTGTAGCTTCTATTTGTGGGTTTAATGAAATTACAGCTTTGCTCATTGACAATGGTGCCAATGTAAACGAAAAAGACAACGACGAACACTCTGCATTGCATTACGCTTCAGAAAAAGGATATAACGAAATTGTAGAACAGCTAATTATGGCCGGAGCAGATTCATAGCGATTTTCTTTTAAGAATGAAAAGTTGTAGAGCTTTGAAACTTATACGCCAAAATTGAACTAAAGATAAATTAAAGTGAAAATTACCTAACAGTACTTGTCATTTTTTTTTAGACTTTTCAGCAGAAAGGTTTTAAAAAAAGGAATGAACCAATAGTTAATATGATGAAAAAGGAAATTTGCAAATTAAATCTAACCACAAAACCCACCTGTTTCCCCAAACTTTCCTAACGAATTGTAAATGAAACCTTGCGAATTGTAAATGGTTTGAGCTATAATACCCAATGTTTTTATATTTGATGGAAATATAAAATAAAAAACCAACTTGGCGGGTTATTTGCCATTTGTAAAACATCGTGAAACAAAGAAAACTATTAAGTCAGCAACATCCAATTTTATACTTTTTGGCGGTTTGGACCAGACGGCTAAAACGAAACTTGGAATGGATTTTTGACTCTAAAAAATATTCCAAAACCAAAACTGACAACAAGCTTGATTTTAGAATCAAAAAACATCAATCGGTTTTGCTCAAAAAATTGGGCGATAACAACGAACAATTGCAGATTAATAAAGTAACCAATCTAAAAATAGCATCCCAGAAAATAGACGGTATCATCATAAAACCAGGCGAAACCTTCTCGTTTTGCAAACTTGTAGGTTTACCCACCAAAAAGAAAGGCTATTTGCTTGGTATGGAACTAACATTTGGCGAAGCAAGAGCCGGAATTGGTGGCGGAATTTGTCAGATTTCAAATCTCATTCATTGGTTGGTCATTCATAGTCCGTTGACCGTTACAGAACGCTATCATCATTCGTTTGACCCGTTTCCGGACGATGGTCGGGTTTTGCCTTTTGGGAGTGGTGCCACCGTTTTTTATAACTATCGTGACTATCAATTTACAAACAACACAACACATACGTTTCAAATCAACCTTTGGTTCACAGACAAGTGTTTGGAAGGCGAACTTCGGATAGACACCGAACTTGATTATGCCTATCACGTGACCGAAAAAGAGCATCAGTTCCTGAAAATTGACGGACAATTTTATCGCAAAAACGAAATTTGGCGAGACAAAATATTGAAATTCCAAAGCGGAAAAATCATCAATACAGAACTGATTACCAAAAACTTTGCACGAGTAACCTATACGCCAGAAAATTATATAGAAAATAAATGATAGTTTGTTTTGCTACGAAGAGACATTGCCACAAATGCACGAATAAATTTTAACTTTTGCAAAAAAAACATCCGTGCATCTGTGGCATTAAAAATTAAAAAAATGAACAAAACAGAAATCTATTCCAACAAGAAAAAAGCAATTTTACTATTCTTCCTTTCTATCGTGTTTATCGTTTTAGGAATTTGGATGATTTTGGAAGCCGAAAATATCAAAACTCCGTTTCTCCGAAATCCTTTATTGACAAGAATTATAGGAATTTCTGGTATATTATTTTTCGGATTTGCAATGTTTGTTATAGCAAAACAAATTTTCCGAAACAAACTGATGCTCATTCTCGACGAAAACGGAATCCACCTAAAACCACCAACAAACAGAATCATCAAATGGAAAGACATCACAGGATTTTCGGAAATAAAAATCAACAGCGTGAAAATCATCATCATCCACGTGAAAAATCCTGAAGAATATATGAATGATGAAACCAATAAAATCCGCAAAAAATTAATGAATTATAATTTGAGCAATTATGGTTCTCCGTTTACGATTTCGGTTGCCACGATGGACATCACACACAAAGAATTGTGGCGTTTGTTGAATGAAGGTTTGAAAAATTAATATGAAGAAAAAATACAAAATAACACAACTTAGCTTGTCAACGATATTAATTGCTATAGATAATTTCAATCAAATAAAATCTATAAAATAAAACTACAAATGAAAAAACTAATCACATCAGCAATCCTATTGATTTCCATCCAAGTTGCGTATTCCCAAAGCATTGTGGACTTTTTCTATTCCATTCCCGAAAAGTATGTCGATAATTTAAGTTTCATAGAAAGACGGAACTTAATTCAAAACCAAACATTAGAAAAAGATGATATGCTTTATTCTTTGGATTATGATTCGGAAAACGGGTATTTAAGGTTGGAACAAAGTTATACCGAAGGACAATCGGGCTATGGAATTTACGAAATTACCTATTGGAATCTCAAAAGCAAAAAACTGATAGCCGTTTCAAGTGTTATGGGAAGCAACGGAGGGTTTCATCAAAACGATTTTAAATTTTTTGAGTATGAAAACGGAAATCTATCCGAAGTCAGAAACGGATATTTGAAAAGCTACACCTCTAATTTTAAAGTGTTTATCAACAACCTGATAAGTGAGTTTACAAAGAAAGGAACAAACCAGTCAGACAAAGATAATCTTAGGCTTCAATTTACCATTGATTTGCCCCGAAAAGGAAAAAACATATCTGCATCATTCAAAGAAGGCTTTATGGGTTCATCACACTTTGATAATTATTCAAAATTCCTCAAATTAAGGGAAAAAACTTTTGTGTTTAACCTTGAAAATGAAACTTTTGAATAAATGAAAAAACTATTTCTACTCCTCATTTTTATATTTTCAACAAATATTTTTGGGCAAAATCATCAAGAATTACAGGAAAATTTAGACATTAATCTCAGCCGTTTCCCTATAGAAAAAGTATTTATAGAGAACACTGAAAACAATAGCAAAATCAATCTCCAAAAAGGAAATTATAAAATAAACCGCAAGATTGGTAATAGTTTACAAGATGATACTTTTTCTATTGACAAAAACGGACTCATTACCGGCAAAACGGTTTATAAAAAGGATTACCAAAAGAAAATTACCTATATCAAAGATTCAGAAATCAGCCAAACCGAAGTTTACATAGATGAACTTCTTGCTAATAGACAGATTTTTGAACCTTTCCGAGACAGCATACTCACTTCTGAAATATTCGATGGGAACAACAAAATCCGCTCAAAAGTTACACGATATTTCACAAAAAAAGACAGCTTGAAAGCGGTAATTATAAACTATGACGAAAACGGAAAAATAATCGCTTTTATAGATGAAATTAAGAAAACAAGAATTGACTATGACAATAATGGAAAAATATCAAAGCACAAGGAAATAATTGATGGTCAAGTTGTTGAAAAAAACTACAAAGATGGAAAAATAACACTTTTGACTAAAGGAAGCTTTCCCTATTTTTATTTAGAACAATATGACAGCAATGGCAATATCGAACTAAAAGAAGAATTGGATGAAAATAGAAATCAAATTTCTACAAGTTATAAAAACGGAAAATTGATTGCAAAAAGTTTTTCGGAAAACAACAAAAGTATTGATGAATATTATGAAAACGGAAAATTGATTGAAAAGCAAATTCGTTTCATCAAAGATTTTAAATATTATGTCGAAACATATAAAAATGGAAAATTAATCGAAATGAGTGTTTCCGAAATGGAAGAAAAGAAAGCATACTAAAAACACAAAATGAAAAACCTACTCCTAATCCCGCTAATTTTCCTCACAAGTTGTAATTCTAAAGAAGAAAAAACCAACACTGAAAAACCAGTTGAAAACATCGAAAATCAAATAGAAAAAGAACCTGTCGACGAACTAAAAACCATCGAGCAAAACGGAAAATCTTTTTATGATTGGTATTTTAAAAACGATTTTCCCAACTGCGACATCGTTAAAGATAAAAACGGAAAATGCTTGGTGGACACGGTTTCTTATTTCAAAACTTTGAGGAGTTTGGGAACGATTTCCGAGAAATTCATCCGTCAGGAAAATGAAAGATTGCAAGGTTGTGCAGAGTTTATTTCAACTATAGACTATTCAGAATTTGAAAGTGCAGATGTTTATGAGTATGATGAATATTGTGTTGATCTCTATTACTATTATTGGCTGAAAAGTCAGGAACATCCAAATGGGTTTTCTGCAAGAAACATCAAAAAAATCAATGATAATAAAGCTTCGCTTGATATTTATCAAAACTATAATGGTCAAGATGATGCCACACCTTTGTCAACCGTTATTTTAGAAAAAGAAAAAAACACGTGGAAAATTACCGAAATCAAGTTCCTCAACCGTGAAGAAACACCAGCAAAAAAAGTGGATATTTTGGGAAAATGGGAAAATTCAAGAGTCGATTTTCGTGTAGGAGAAACATCGCTCATCTATTTTTATCACGGTCAATGTGCTTATGATTATCCCATCAAAAAAATCAATGAAACCGAGTTTGAAATGATTTGGGCCAAGGAAATGGATTGTGTTTTTGATAATGGAGTCAATGAAACTTTCGGGCTGAAAAAAGTACCCGAAATAGGGAAGCCTTTTGCAAAATACACGCTCAAAAACAACATTTTGTATGCCGAATATTACTACAAAGAATGGGTAGAAAAGTACAGCAAACAAATTCAAAATGAGGTTTTCGCGGATAAATATTTCAGACGAAATGAAAATTGAGAAAAGCCATAACATTTCATAAAGTATTAGCAATCAAATTATTAAAATCAAACAAAAATGAGTAAAAGTAACCTCTATTATTATCTTGGGATTCTTATTGAAACTTTAGGATGCATCATACTTTACATCGCATACTTTATGTCATTTTCATACTATTGGCTATTTTTATTAATGATTTTTGCAGGAATTTTTTTCATCACAAAATCCGATAAAAAAACTTCCACAAAAGCAATTACGATACTTGCAATCCCAATCATTGTAGTACTATTACTGATTTTTTAAAAACTCTAAAATGAAAAACACATTCACATCCTTTTTATTATTATTGATTTCATTTGGTTTCGGATTGCAATCTTGTAAAAACGAAACAGAAAACCAAAATCCCACAAAAACCGAAATTCAAAAACCAAATGACAGCCTAAAATCAGTTTCGGTTGAAGAGTCTGAAAAAATGGTTGAATATGCTATCAGCGTTGAAGAAATTGATTCTTTGCAGTATCATTCTTTCAAAGAAAAAACAGCACCAATCAAGAAAAAAATTACAAAAATCACAGACATTAATGAAGCCAAAAAAATGCTGAAAGGAATTGTGGAGTTTGATGAAAAAAATACAGATGACGAATATCTGGCTATCAAAAAAATACATTTCAGAAACGGAAAAAAAATTGGATACACCAATGAATGGGATTACTTTTATTTCATTGCCTATTACCCGGAAGAAGACATTTTGCTGTGCGAAGGCGGTCATACAACCGACATCAGTTTTAATTTAAAAAACGGAAAAGAAACCGAAGAAACAGGAAATCCTGATGTAATTGATTTTTCGCCAAAAGAAAATTTCAGGTTAAACGGACATTTTGAGGGTCAAGAATGTTATGCTTATTTTATTCAAAGGAAAATTAATAACGAATATGTGAAAATAATTCAACTTGACAAAGAATTTGAAAAATTGACAAAACTTTGGTTGTGTACCATTGGCGAATCGTTTTGGGCAGATGAAAACACGTTATATTTAACGGAAACGGAATATTTTGAAGACGGAATAAAAAGTCAATTTTTCAAAGTAAAGATTGTTGAAAAACATTAATGCTTGCTAAAAATTTATCACGTCGCCCCGATAAAGCTAAAAGAAGTCCCATCGGGACGAACTGTTAATAGAAAAAAATATCAATTCAATAAAGCTCCATCGGAGCGACCTGTTTATTAAAGCCTCGTTGATATGAAAAATTTGATTTCGATTTTGAAACCAGAAAGTTAAAATTATTGAAAAATATGCAAATGAAAAACCTCATCCTATTTCTAATCCCAATCATTTTCTTTAGCTGTAACTCGGAAAAAGAAAGAAACAATCTCGAAAACTCTATTTGGAAGTTCAGTGATGGTCCAGGTTATGTTTCTGATGTTATGGTTTTCAATAAAGAATATTTGTACGAAAAAAACGATAGTATCTACTGGCACAAAACCGATTCGTTGGTTGGTGTGATTGACACAATAACTTTGCATTATGGCGAAAGAAGATTGTATGTGAAAGATTTGAAAGGAAATGTTGGAAGATATTGTGAACAATAAAAAATTTAACAAATGAAAAAAACAATTGCTATAACATTAACTCTAATGACCATCGTTGTTTGTGGCTGGATGTTTATTGATTACGTAAAACATCTTGACATTGCATCCAACAAAACCGATTGGTATGTGATGGATGCCAAACATAAAATAAATGAACGAACCGATATTGACGACTGTGAGAAAAAACTACTAACCAACCAAATAGATTTGAATAGAAGCAACGAAAAACGCATTTCAAACTTTGCATTTCAAACTCAAATTATGCTACTTGCCATAATTATCATTCAAATAATTTTATTGGTTTTTATCGTTATGATGCCTAAAAAAATATAAAAAAGATGGAATTATCTCATCATAAAAAGTTTAAAAAAATCACGAAAATCTTTTTCGTTTTCTATTTGTTTCCGCTAGGATTTTATTTTTGGGCAGTTTTACCGGAATGTCTTGCTTGTAACGAAAATACACCTGAAAATATGGAGGTAAAGGATTTTTGGGGAAATACGGTGCAATGCATTGGTGGCGACAATGCGGAGTTTAATGAATATTTTCATTTTTTGTATTTGTGTTTTCTTGGTATTTTGTTATTGCCAATGGTTATCGGTTTTATTCTTTATTTTTTTAAAATTAAAAACACAAAATAATGAGCACTCTTTATCCTCTTTTTCGTTTTGCCTTTGCCTTTGCTTATTTGGTTATTCATCCACTTCCCAACGAATCGTAAACCAAACCTTGCGAATTGTAAATGATTGAGTATTTCAACAGAGATGTTTTTTATATTTGATAAAGAAAGAAATAATTAACACACAGAAAGAATGAAATTTAAGCGTTGGATATATTTACTAATCGGACTCCTCATTTTGGGTTATGCCGGACTTTGGTCATTTAAAAAATTCAACTTTAACACAGACTTTGAAGTTGGACAAAAAATCGACAGCCTGAACGGTGTTGTCGTCTATTACAACGGTGGAGTTAGCAATGTAGCCGAAAGAAACACAACTGCAGACGGCTATAATTTAGGATTAAAATACCAATGTGTTGAATTTGTAAAACGATATTATTTTGAACATTACAACCATAAAATGCCCGACAGCTACGGAAACGCAAAAGATTTCTTCGACAGCACGTTGGCAGATGGACAAAAAAACGAGAAACGAAATTTAACCCAATATACCAATCCGAGCCAAACACAACCTAAAATTGGCGACCTTCTTATTTTTGACGGAACGCCTTTTAACAGATACGGTCACGTGGCTATCATCTCAAACGTTGCAGAGATTAAAATCGAAGTAATCCAACAAAATCCGGGACCTTTTGGTAAATCAAGAGAAAGCTTTTCGGTTGAAAAAATTGACGGAAAATGGAAAATCGAAAATGAAAGGATTTTAGGATGGTTAAGGAAAGAATGATGCTATTGGCAAAACAATGACAACTTACTTCAAACGAACTGATCCTGATAGAAGTTCGGGACAAGATGTACAAAATTTAGGTTTTTTTCCCCTATTTCCCCAAACTTTCTTGCGAATCGTAAACGAAACCTTGCGAATTGTAAATGGTTTGCCATTGAAATATAAAAACGCCTTAATTTTAAAACGGTAACAAACGACAGTAAATAATTAAAAACGGCACAGTTGCGTCAATCTGAGAGTTGTGCGATATGCTAAACCAACGCTCGTCCAAAAATGAAAAACATAAAAACTTGATGAAAAAAATAATATTACTATTGACATTTATTTTCATCTGCACTTTTGCTTTTGCACAAAAAGAACATAAAACTTTTTATGAAAATGGGAATTTAAGAGAAGAGGGAAAACTTGATAAAGAAGGAAACAAAACAGGTAAATGGAAATACTATGATTACAATAATGGAGCATTAAGTATTGTTGGTAATTATGAGAAAGGTTGGGAAGTAGGAGAATGGAAATACTATCATACCAATGGAAATCTGAAAGAAATTGAAAACTTTGAATTAAGCAAAAAAAAAGGAAATATTCGAGTTGGGGAAAATAAATCATACCACTTTAATGGACAACTGCAACAGTCGGGACAATTTGATATTAAAGGCGAAAAATCAGGAGTATGGAAAACTTACTATGATAATGGGCAATTAATGCAAGTTATAAATTATAAAAATGGAAAAGAAAATGGCGAAAGAAAATTTTACTGGAACGATGGAACTTTGCAACAAGTTACACCTTATAAAAACGGAAAGATAACAGGAATATCTAAATTTTATTACGGCAACGGAAATTTGAGAGAAGCTGGAAGTTATAAAAACAACAAAGCCAAAGGAGAATGGAAATTCTATTACGATAATGGGCAATTAAAAGAAGTAGGAAATTATAAAAACGACAAACGAATTGGAGAGTGGCGGACTTATAATTGGAAAGGAGAATTTATAAAAACTGACAAATACTGATAAGCACTACCGCCAACAAGGGTTTTGCGTCAGGCGGGCTGAAATGCAAAATTCAACGGCAGTTTTTCAATTAAACATTAGTAATAATATCAGTCCCGATAGATATCGGGATGCTTCGATACACAAATATGAGCAAAAAATGTTTGATGAATATATAGGAAATAGAATAAAAGATAATCTAACTGAAAAATGACAAGGACAATATTTACAATTTTAATTTTGACAGTTATTACACAAGCATTCGGACAAACATTAAAAGATTGTTCAACTTGCTCAACTCAAATTATAAAAGAAAATCAAATCAAAGATTTAAGTATTGACGAAATCCGTTTTTTGACAAATGATTTATTTGCAAGAAGAGGTTATAAATTTGCAAATTCTGAAATTGATGGGTATTATTCTGAAAAAAGTTGGTACAAATCTATTTCTGACAATAGCAAAATTATTTATAACTCAATAGAAAAACAAAACATAAAACTATTTCAAGACAAGACAACCGTACTAAAATCGGACAGAGAAAAACTGATAACCGAGCTTAAAAATTTTAAATCGGCTATATTATCTAACAGTAGAACAATTTTAACTGATAAATTCAACTTTTCATCTAATAATTATGAAAACAATAAAGATATACTTAAGTATATTTCTGAATCATTACAAAAAATAAATATCGATGACATAAACTGGACAAAACATAAAGGGATTTACAGAGTAACAGTTGATAATGGAGATTTTGTAATGGTTTACGAAATATCTATTGATAAAAACAAGGTTGCTATTCGTTATGCAAATCAAGGTGGTTCTGAATTTGGAGAGTCACTTTATCCAACTGATATGATAAATGAATTTGTATACTTTTGGAACTTTGAGTGGAAGAATAATCAACTAAAATTTGTTGAATTAATTGTTGCGGGATAAAAAAACTACCGCTAATAAGGGTTTATCTCAATCCTTTTTACTGTTTTTTAATGGTTTGACTCCGCCGAACCACTTCGTTTGGTTTCGATGATTACTTCGTAGTTTGCATCAGGCGGACTGCAAAATTCAGGTTTTTTTTCTCCTATTTCCCCAAACTTTCTAACGAATCGTAAATGAAACCTTGCGAATTGTAAATGGTTATGCATTTTAATGAAGAAGATTTTACTTTTGGAAAAAACCTAGAAATAATCAAAATGAAAAAAATAATCTTCGCAATTGCCATATTAATCAGCAGTTGCACATTTGCACAAACAAACGAGCTTTATCACATTTATAAATTTCACGAAAAAGCCGGAGTTACAGATACATTAAGTAATGATGTTCTACCTGCCAATTATAAATGGTATGTTGAAGAACTTTATGGAAAAAATAAATGGATTTTTAAGAACGACAATGAAACCGTAATATTTAGCAGAGAAAACGGCACAAATGAATATGTAGAAGAAATTATAACTTACAGATTTTCATACAAAAACGAAATGTATATGCAAATAACCGACAACGGCAGAGACTATTTGCTAAGTCATCACAGCGACACGCGTTTTGATTTGCCCAAAGGCAGAGAAAATATACAAACCGTTGGTGATTATTTTTATCAAACTGAAACGATTTTTCCAGAATCAAAATCATACAGAGATAAAAAAACGGGTAAACTGATGCCACCAAAAGTTTCAGAACCTCAAAATCAGTTTCAAATTTTCAAAAATCCGGCAGATGCAAAACCAGTTTTAGAAATTATTGCTACCGGAATGTATGCTTTATGGAAAGACAAAAACTACGAAAGCAACTTTGACTACACAGCTTTTACCACCGAAAAGCAAATCAAAATTTATGACCATAATTTGAAATTAATAAAAACAACTTCAAAACCAAAAGATGAATATTTGGATATAAACCATTTGGTTTCGGAAGCATTAGGAGAAAAAGTTAGTCAAAGATACCCGTCACCAACAATGTCAGAAATAGTACGACCCGAATATCCGCTAATTGACATTCGCAAAAAAAACGGACAAAATCAAGTTTTTATAGAACGAAAATATTATGACAACAATCCGCTTATACTATTTTCAACCCAATATGATGTTAGTGCCCGAAAAAATACCATTACCTTAAAAAAAGATGATGAAAAAATTGCACAGTTTGATGTCAATCTACATTTAGGAAAAATATATTATCCTAAAATTTATTTGGACCAATTGGGTTTAGGTTTTTTTGATAAAGAAGGAAAATCAGCTTCCAATGACAATAATTATGAAGGCGAAATTTTAAATAAAGTAGATGAGCGTGCCATTTTCCGAGGAGGAAACAATGCAATAAGCAAACACATAAGCACTCATTTGATTTATCCAGATGAAGCAAAAGAGTCAGGTATTCAAGGAAATGTAATTGCAAAATTTGTTGTAGAAAAAGATGGAAGTGTCAGCAATATAGAAATAGAAAGGAGCCTTTCAAAAGAATGCGATGCAGAGGTAATAAGAATTATTAGTAAAATGCCCAAATGGACACCTGCAAAAAAAGACGGAATTGCGGTGCGAAGTTATTATAGATTGCCGGTAATGTTTAAAACTCAATAAAAATCAACAGGTCGCTCCTACAGAGCTTCCATAAAACGAAAAATCGCAACGGTAGGTTGCTTTGGGCAATTTTACCTATTGCGAATGTAAAAAACCTGCTTGAGGAAATTCCAAAAACAATTGCAGAGAAAGAAAATTTCAACAAACAAACCATCAATAAAAATTTTATGGGTTCTCAATTTATCACTAGCACGTATCAACGTATTTAAAGAAAAAAGCCTGAAAGGCTGAAATGATTATAGAACTGAAATGATTATAGAACCGAATGATTATTAGAACTAATGTAAATTCAAACCCAAAAAAGCCTCGAAGAGCTGATATTGTTGTTTGTAGTTTGGTAAAAAAAATGTCACCTCTTCGAGGTTCACGCTCATACAAAATCTGGTATTTCTATAATAATATCATCCCGTTGGGATTTTATACCAATTATATTTATTCCATAAAATTTGAGTTGTATTAATTCAAAAAAATAAGCAAAATGTTTAAGAGAAATAAATTTCAAAAAATAGGTTCGGAATACATCATTCCCACAAATCAGAGTAATAAATAATACAAATTTATGTTTTAAACTAATAAAAAGTAAAAATGCAACTATCAAAATTTACCAAAAGATTACTCACCATCTTCCTCCTATTTTCCATCCTATTTTTCTGTGGATTTTATTATATGATGATAACAAAAGAAATCATCCCGGCTTTTAAAAATGAAAATAGTACGATTGACCAAAACTCGCTACAATACAGCATTGCCGAAGTAAGGGTTTATAAAAATAATCACTTCAAAAAAGAAGAAATAGATGTATCACATCAATATAAATTTGCTCTTACTGCACAAAATGACAGCATTGTATATGCCAATTCTGAATATTCCAACGGCATTTATTCGCCACCCAATACGGCATTTTTTTCAACAGAAAATTCGCCATTTATTCCGGTTGATAAAATGAATAGCACCTTTCAGCTTACGTATCGCAAAGATGTAGATGTGGTGTTGAGTAGCTTTCCAGCGTTTCAATTTGTCGATTATTTGCCCAAGCGAAAAGATTTTGGCAATTATTATTCCAAACAAGTTGAAGTAAAACAGGTTTCAACCGATGGTAAAATGATGATTTATATGGTGCTAAAATTTCAATACGATAACTAATGAATAAGCTTTCTCAAAAACTACTCAACCTATTTTTGCTCTCCGGCATTGGCTTTTTTGTGTTGGTATCGCTCACTTTTATTGTGGTAAATATCTGGCCCACCATTTGGGACGAATGGAACGAATATAAAAAAGGCGAACATCTAACATCTGCAAAAATGGAAAGCATCAAAATCATCAAGAATGATTATTATAGTGTCAAATATGCTGATTCATTGGAACAAGTTTCGGAACACGCTTGGCACGATGCCCGAAAAACCGATTCTATGCTTTCGCCAAATGGTGCAGTCTATTATGAATTGGAATTGCAAGCCCGACACTATTCATTACAGTTTATGAATTTGAAAGACAGCATTGTGTATCTCAAACTTCCATCTTATTCATTTAATCCAAAAGCTACCAAAGCACCCACTACCATTGACATTTCTTTTAATGAATATTTTCCACGAGATATTATTGACGATAGTTTGCAATTGCAACTTTGCTATAAAGACAGTGTTCTTAGTCGTTTCAATTCTTTTACATTGCGAAGCAGTTTAGACATCGGCAAAGGATTTGCAGGACGAAAAAACGATGAAATAAAGATGATTTCTGATGATAAAAAAATTGTGTTGTACGTGAAATTTAAGTTGGAGTGACCATTAAAATAGATGTAGAAAATAATTAAAAAAAATAAAAACAACCGATACTTTACCTATGAAATTTTTCAAACTATTCTCGCTTCTTTCGGTTTTACTTCTATTATCAAGCTGTATTGGCAATATGAATCCAACTGGTGGAAATTCTGCACCAGATTATCCGTATTATATCACAACAAAACCATTGGTCATCAAAAAAATTGCAGTACCAACGGGAACAAAGTTGACCTATGAAGAACATTTTTTTAAAGAAGGGCAACAAGACAAGATGTTGAATGAAAACAAACTGATTTACATAGATTTACCTGTTGGCGAAACCATCAATTGGGGCGGTGTTCCCGTAACTGGAATCAGTAAATTTTTTAATCCAAAGATGCGTGGTTTTACAGTTTCTGCAGATTTTAGTCAATTATCAGAAGATAAAAAAACAAAGTTTTCCAAATTGTGGGAAAGTTGCAGTTATGATTTGGATATTACAGTAAAAAACATAGACGATTGGTCGTTTAACACGAAAAACATTGCCGATGTTCAAAGTTGCAGTGTGCTTTATCAACGTTATTTTAAAGATGATGTAGAACAGCAAAATTTTTTAAATAACATCTATGTTGAATTAATGAAAGTTGATTCGAAATAAACCACAAAGATTTCAAAACATACTAACTTGATTATAAATAATTTTAACAAAGATGAAACTCACGATGCTTTTTCTGAAAATATATTGATAAATTTACTACCAACATATTCAAGCTCAATGATAACAATAGCCATAATTGAAGACGAACCCGCCATCCGAAAAGAAATCAGTTTCTTGATAGAACAAGAGCCTGACACACATTTGTTGGGTTGGAGTGATAATGTTAAAGATGCGGTAAAATTGATTTCAAACCAACAACCCGACGTGATCTTGATGGACATCCAACTGATTGACGGCACGGCGTTTGACGTGTTGAAAAATCTTGATCCTTTTCCGGAAAACATCATTTTTATTACGGCTTACAACCAATTTGCCATCAAAGCCATCAAGTACGGTGCTTTAGATTATTTGCTAAAACCAATTGAACAAGGCGAACTCAAAGTAGCTCTGCAACGCTTTAGACAACGTAGAGATAAAAACCCCAATTGGATGCAACAATTGTCGGTAATGCAAGAAACCTTTTCTACCAATGATTTGCCCGAACGTATAGCTTTGCACACACTCAACAATGTGCGAATCGTAAATGTGGCAGACATTCTTTACTGCAAAGGCGACGGACCTTATACGTTTTTCTATTTAAGCAATGGCGAAAAAGAATTGATTTCCAAACCTTTAAAATTCTATGAAGATCTCTTGCCTTCGCCTTATTTTTTACGAACACACCAATCGTATTTGGTCAATAGAAATTGCGTAATGGGCATCAGCAAATCTGAGTATTTATTATTGAACAATAAAGAAGAAATACCCATTTCAATGCGTAGAAAAACCTTCATTTTAAGCCATCTTTCACTCAAAGATAAATGAAACACACTTACCTGTTTTTAGCGATAGTTGCGTTAGTATTTGCTACATCTTGCAACCAAAAAAAAACCATCAACCAATCTGATATAGAAAGATTTAAGACGGAATTTGATACTTTGGCAAATATTAGAGTAACCGATCAAAATACCGATTCTGTCAAAACTGCTTGGACTCAATATTTGAAAAATCCTCAAATTGCAGCAGATACTTTATTAGCTGCAAAAGCCAATTATTTTTTGGCAAGATATTATGGTATGAGGCAAAATGATTCTACTACTTTATTTATAGAAAAAGCTTTAGAATTAATTGAACCTACAGCAGAAAATTGGGCCGATAAAGCACGCATTTACAGCGGAATGGGTAATGTGTGGAACAGCAAATCTAAAGAACATCAGGCAAATTATTATTACAACAAAGCCGCCACAATCATACTTGCCGATTCTACTATTGACCTCAAACCAGTCGCCAAATCTATTATGTTGTTATCTGCGGCTCAAAGCAATAAACATCTATATCAGTTTGAGCTTTCACAACAAATGAACAAAGCTGCATTAGCACTAACGCCACAATTGCCTCCAACACATATCAATCAGCAACGGCCACTCACGCAAATTATACAAACAATGAAAGCCCTTGATGAATCTCCAGAAAATATGAAACCGTATTTACAGCAATTGGAAGATTTGCAAAAAGCGTTTCCTGAACATTTTGACATTAGTTTTTTGTATGATAGCAAATCTATTTATTATCAACGTACCGAACAGTTTGATTCAATTTTGCACTACGAATTATTGAAAAACAAAATTTACATAGACACCTATCAATACAATCCCAAAGAGCAAGCATTTATCAATAATCTTTTTATTTCTTACATAAATATTGGTATAAATTATGTTCGTCAAAAAAATCAAAAAGTGGCTTCTTCCTATTTTGAAAAGGCAAACGAACTATTGCAAACACACCAAGACCTAATTTCTACAGAAGCACTTATACTCTATAAGAAAAATTTGGCGGGTTTGTATGAATTAGAAGGAAAAAATAAACAAGCCATAAAGCTATTGTTTGAAACTAACGAATTGCAGAAAAGCAATTTTGAAACCAAAAACACGCAAGCAGTTGCAGAGATGAACACGCTTTATCAACTGCAAGCCAAAGACCGTTCTATCCAAAATTTAAACGAAAACATAAAAATAAAAGCATTGCAATTGGAGCAAAATAAACTTTGGCTCATCATTACCACATTGGCAATTGTTTTGTTGGGCATTCTCTTGTTTTTCATTTATAAAACCTACAAACATCGACGTGTTTTGCAAGAAAGAGAACAAGTTTTATTGCAACAACAACTGCTACGAACTCAAATGGAACCTCATTTTATTTTCAATACCTTGTCGGCATTGCAAAGTTTTATTCGTCTTGATAAAAAAGAAGAAGCCATTACGTATTTGAATAAATTTAGTAGATTGTTACGAAGCAGTTTAGAGTTAAGCCGAGAAAAAACGGTGCCTTTGGGTCAAGAATTAGAAGCATTGGAAAACTACCTGAACCTGCAACAAATGCGATTTGAAAACGCTTTTACGTATCAAATCAATTTACCCGAAGAGCAAGATATGGAAGCACTTATGTTGCCACCAATGCTTATACAACCTTTTGTTGAAAACGCCATTTTACACGGCATAGACCTCAACAGTAAAGACGGATTTGTACATATCGACTTTACCATTCAAAACGAAATGCTTGAGATTAAAATCAAGGACAGCGGTCGCCAAAATCCTCAACAAAAACCTTTGGCACACCGTTCTCTTTCGGGCATTATCAGTAAAGAACGCATAAGCCATTTGGGCAAAGAGGCCAATGTGGCTGTGACTGCTTTAGAGAATGGCACCGAAGTTATTATTCAGGTTCCGGTGGTTTATTAGTAGTGATTTTTAGTTATTCAATTTTTTAATTCATAGTTAGTACTTCTTCCTCCAGCGGTCTCTTTTTGAAGAATACCTTTGCCTATCAAATCATTTATATCACGTATCGCTGTGTCTTTTGAGCATTTTGCAATCTTTGCCCATTTAGAGGAAGTCAGTTTTCCGTCAAATCCGTCTAATAATTTATTGAGCAGTTTTTTTTGTCTTTCGTTGATTGATGTCGTAGAATTTGTAGTCCAAAAATTTGCTTTAAATAAAATTTTGATTAATTGTGAATCTGTTGATTTCAAGGCATTTATCAAACAGTTTAAAAACCAATTTATCCATTCCGTTATGTCCAGATTGCCTTTTTGTGTTTTTTCCAACATTTCATAATACAGCTTTCTTTCAATGCGTATTTGGGCAGACATACTGTAAAATCGCTGATTACTCTTGTCGGATTGTGCTAGTAACATATCGGTCAAAGCCCTTGTTATTCTGCCATTTCCGTCTTCAAAAGGATGAATGGTCACGAACCATAAATGGGCTATTGATGCTTTTATTACCAAATCATTTTCTAAATTATGGTTAAACCAATTCAAAAACTGATTCATTTCTTTTTCAATCAAAATTGAATCGGGTGCTTGAAAATGCACTTTTTCCCTACCCAAAGCTCCTGAAACTACTTGCATTGGTCCAGTTGTATCGCTTCTCCAATCTGCTACGGTTATTTTGTGCATTCCGCTTCTACCAGTAGGAAACAAGGATGCGTGCCAATCAAAAAGGCGTTCTGTGGTTAAGTGTTTGAAGCAATTTTGTGTAGCATCGACCATCATTTCAACCACGCCATCAATATTTCTGTCAGATTCAACCGAACCTGCTATTTCCATACCCAATTTTCTTGCTATGGACGAGCGAACTTGATCTGGATTTAAAAATTCGCCTTCAATTTCTGAAGATTTCAAAACATCGAGCGTCAAAGTATCAAGCAATGCTTCATTCCGCAAGTCAAACCCCAAAGATTCCATTTTCCCTATGAGTCTTCCTTGTAAATTTCTTGCCTCACTTAACAAGTTAAGGATTTCATCGTTTTTCCACGTGAAGTTTGGCCATTGGTTTTGTTGATGTATAAAAACACTCATTCGTTGCATAATTTACAACGAATATAAAACTTATTCGTTGCATTCACAAATTTATCGTTGCATTTTTTGCAACAAATAAATACTTTATTCGTTGCAAAATTTGTTTTTCAGGTTTGTGACAATAACTTCTTTTTTATAAAAAATTTCACCAAAAAACATCATTTTCCTACGAATCGTAAACGAAACCTTGCGAATTGTAAATGGTTTGCCATTGAAATATAAAAACGCCTTAATTTTATAACGATAACAAACGACAGTAAATAATTAAAAACAGCACAGTTGCGTCAATCTGAGAGTTAGCCGTAATTTTAAAAAACCTCGTTCCAAATCAAACACATACACGAATGAAAAAAATACTTTTAATTTTTGTCTTTTTGTTCTCGCATATTTTTGTTTTTGCTCAAACAGACAACGCAAAAGAAGAAGGAAAAAAGGAAATCATAGATGGATATAAATTCTTCTTTACAGACCGAGGTGTAGATGCCAAAATTGATTATACATTGGCTCTTGACGACCAATCAAGTCCTATAAATGTAGCTGAACAAAAAATATCGCCCTTGCTTGCAATATTTCTATTCAAGCAACAGAAAAACAGGTTCGAATACAGAAAGAAAATATTTTATTGGAACGACACACCCATTCCTCTGTTTATAGAATTAAACGATTTTCTGAAAAAATTTCCTGATAAAGATTTCTCAGAAGACATTAAAAAGTTTGACCCAAAATTTAACAGTGCCTGGATTATGACTTCTTACGGTGTGACATTTGATTTTTTCAAAAACAACGGATTGTATTATCTAACCAAAATAGAAACTCGTGTTAACAAGTTGAATAATCCAAAAGAAAATGATTTTGGAATTTTCTTGGTAGAAGGATTTCCCGTAAAAACATCATATCTCGATCACGATGCGTCACATTTTGCAAGAAACAAACTGAACGAAATAACAAAGTATGATTTTAGCAGAGGTTTGGGAATGGGTAACTATATGACATCATTTGAAAAAATAGAAATAAAAGATGACAACATTCTTCAGAATTATTTTGCCGATAATGAAAGATTTAATAGAATGAAAGATAGGCGTGTCGAAAACTCAATTACATATTATTTCAGTAGTGGAAGGTTTACATTCAGCAATCTAATCACTTATAGTGGAACTGACCCAGAAGAAATACATTATCCACCACCGACAAAAGGTAATGGAGACGAAGATTATACTGAAAAGGGTCTATACGATAAAAACGGCAAGAAAACAGGCGAGTGGAGAATTTATGAAAAAGAAAAACTATGTGCAGTAGGATATTTTGAAAACAATATAAGAACAGGCGAATGGAAATATTACCACAAAAATGGACAATTAAGTTCTATCGGGAGATTTGAAAATGAAAAGCAAGTAGGTAAATGGTCCTACTATCACGATAATGGACAATTAGAAAGTATAAATAATTATAATGAAGATGGAAAGCTGAAAGATGGTGAGAGAAAATCATATCATAAAAACGGACAATTGCATACGTTTGCTAACTATAAAAACGGTAAGCTATTTGGTGAATTTAAAGGATATTATGATAATGGTAATTTATCGAGCACTGGGCAATTTGATGAAAACAAGAACAAAACTGGCGAATGGAAATATTATCACGAGAATGGAAAACTACAGGCAGTAGGGAATTATGAAAACTACAAAGAAACCGGCGAATGGAAACATTATGACGAACAAGGCAATCTGATAGAAACAGAAAAATTTTAATCCAATACAGATGAAAAACATACTGATAACCACGGCGCTACTTTTTGCCCATTTTTTTGCTTTTGGGCAAATAATGGTAGCACCTAACGAAAATAGCGGAACAACAAACGGCTTTTCCTACATCACATATAAAAGCGGAAAACTCAAAGAAACGGGCAAATATGACAAAAACAGAAAAGAAATCGGCGAATGGAAATTTTACACTGAAAGCGGGCACTTAGAAAGTATTGGAAATTTTATAAATGGCGAAAAAAATGGCGAATGGAAGTTTTATCATACTAACGAAAAACTCCTGAGTATTGGAAACTTTAAAAACGGAAAGGAAACAGGCGAATGGAAAGTTTATTACGACGATGGAAATTTATTTCAAAATGGTAGTTATGAAGACGGAATACAAACAGGCGAATGGAAATCTTATCACAAAAATGGTCAATTGTCTGTATTAACTAAATATGCAAACGGAAAACAAACCGGCAAATCAAAATTCTATAACCAACAAGGCAATCGTATAAAAAGAGAGCAATATTTTTCTGAAATTGAAGATTTGATGAAAAGCAACTTTGAAGAATTTTACGCTTTACTTAAGCAAAAAGATTTTGATAAGGCAGTAAATTTTGTATCAGAAGATTTTTTAAAAGCAACTTCTTTTTCTAAAGAACAAATGAAGAGTTCGCTTCAAAGCAACTTTGACAATTGGGATGACCTGCCAGATTTGAAAGTAAATTTAACAGCAATTCAAGTACAAAAGCCCAAAAAGTTAATCATAAAAGAGAATAAATATTTGGGGGTGTTAGAAGCTGTAATGAATTTTGAAATGACTGTTAACGGCTACCATAACAAAGAAGAAATAGCAACCGCATTGTATCTTATTGAAACAATAGGCAAAGACAGATATAAAATTGGCGAAATAAGTAAAAAGGATGGTAATACCATTATCGAAATCAAAGATAAAAGATTGGTTGTTGCAATTTATAACCATTACACCCAAGAAGTGCGCTTTGCAATGATCGGAGCGGTACTTACCTATACACTTGAAAAATTTCTACCAAAAGAAATTGTTGCAGAAATAAAATCGCAATTATAAAAAAAAATAGAAATGAAACATAAAATCATTTTACCAATAGCAATGCTGATAATTTCTCTCACTTCCTGCACCACAAGCAGAAGCGTAGTAAATAACTGCAACGCACAACCACAAAAACTAAACATCGAAAACATCAACGGAATGTATGCTGGTAAAGGTTTGTGGAATGAATTTCACGTAAACAAGACCACAAAAATAGACACCACAAAATACAGTGAAAATGTGCAAACCAAAATCTATTTTGACGGCAAAAAATACATCACAGCTACCGTTTACGACAATGGAGTAAAGAAAAACGAAGTCACAGTAAAAGCAAAAGTGTATAAAGATTACGTTTCTATAAAGAAACATCACAAACTTTTGCCGTTCCTTCCATTCTATTTTTATAGTGATGTGCACAAATTTGTTTTGTACAATAATGCTGAAAACGACCTTGGATTATGCGGTTACGGAAGTACAACAATGGTTATTCTCATAATGTCTGGCGGAAAAGGTGGCGATTATTCAGCAACATATAAAAGAATTATGGCTGAAAAATAAAAAAACTACAGCTAACAAGGGTTGGCATTATGCGGGCTGAAATGCAAAATTCAAGCGAAGTACATCTTATTGACTTTAGTGCTAATCCGAAGCATTGCAGAATTTTTAGTCTTCAGAAAGAAATTGAAAAATTATTAAACAATGAAAAAACTATTATTACTCATACTGATGTTAAATCATTTAGTTGCGTGTTCTCAAGGAAAAGAACATAAAACTTACTATGGAAACGGACAAGTTAAAGAGCAATATTATTCAGACGAAAACGGAGAAAAAGTAGGAGAATTTAAATATTACCACGATAACGGTCAAGTGTTTGTTATCGGAAATTTTGAAAATGATTTCGAGAATGGAGAGTTCAAATATTACTATGAAGATGGTGAATTGCATATGGTTGGCAATTTTGAAAATGGAATACAAGAAGGCGAATGGAAAAAATATTACAACAACAATAATCCTATGCAAGTCGAAACCTATCAAAACGGATTACTAACTGGCGAATGGAAATTTTATCACGAGAATGGACAATTATCTAACATTGGAAAATATGAAAATGGACTTAAAACAGGTGAATGGAAAGGTTATCACCAAAATGGAAAATTGAGAAGCATCGGATATTTTAAAAATGGAGAACAGACAGGGGAATTTAAAAGTTACTACGAAAACGGACAGTTGTGGGGGATTGGAAAATATGAGAATGGTGAACAAATAGGCGAATGGAAAGAATATGATGAACAAGGCAACCTGATAGAAACTGAAAATCACTAACCAGCACAATCGCACAACAAGGGTTTATCTCAATCGTCGTTTATTGTTTTTTAATGGTTTGGATGATTATTCGCAGTTTGCATCAGTGTATAAAACCCTAACAAAATGAAATATTTACCAACAATTTTAATTTTTTTAATTACAATTTCGTGTAATAATAATAATAATAATAACACGAATTCAATAAAAAAAAGTGAGCCTTTTGAAGAAAAAAAAGCAAGTTCAGAACTTAAAGTTGAATATGATTCTACTCAAATAACTGACAGACAAAATGAAGTTATGAAAGTAGATGAAATTCTTTTTAATGGGAAATTATCTCGATACTTTTCATTAGTTGAGTTTGAAAAAGTGTTTGGCAAATCTGATAGTATTAAGCAATTGGCAAAAGAAGAGCCTTGTACGTTTATTTTCGATACTGAACTTAAAAATGATAATAGTAATTTTGATGAATTTTTATATTATTACAAAGAAGGTTCACGTTTTGAAAATTATAAAGAAAAAATAGCAGTTGACGAATTTAGATTTACAAATAGTAACTTTATTCTTTACAAAGGTGTAAAATTAAACTCTTCAACAACAATAGATGACCTACAAAAACTATTTCCAAATGCAATTGACAATGTTGATACAATGGATGTTTATGGAGAAGGTAATTTACAAGTAATTCAGTTAAGAGAAGATGAAAACAACATTTCTGACGGACACATAAACATATTTATAAAAAATGGAAAACTATACTATATGCATTGGTGGTTTCCTTGCTAAAACACCGAACGTTCAAAAACAATTACTTTACAAATAAAAATATGTTCAATAAACAAAAATTCCTAATTTCTACTTTAGTGCTTTTCTCTTCCAGTTTTATTTTTGCTCAAAATAATTGCAATTGTGATACTGCCCTACAAAATCTTGTTTTAAAGATAGAAAGTGAATATCCTGGATTTCAGGAAAAAACAAATCGAGTGGCAGATTTATATAAAAATCAAAAAAGTACACTTTTACTAAAAGTCGATTCCGTAAAAACCCAAAATTGTATTAGTATATTAAATGAGTATATATCCTTTTTTAAAGATGAACACATCTATTTGCAAGAAAAGAAAAAAAGTGATATAGAAGTTTCAAATCAGAATGAACAAAAACCCCAAAAAACAGAAATTGAGGCAAGACTACTAACGCAGACTATTTTTTATATAAAAATTTCGAGTTTTAAATATGAAAATATTGTTCCGCTAAAAAATCTTGTAGAACAGCACAAAAAGCAAATTGAAAAAGCGAAAGCAATAATTATTGACGTACGAGACAATTTTGGAGGTACTGACGATGTATATCAACCCTTACTTCCTTATATTTTGACTAACCCTTTGAGAATAATGAATGTTGAATTTCTCTCCACACAAACCCTAATCAATGGTTTGAGAGATTATGCCGTTCAAAACATCAACAAGGGAGCTATTGATTCTTTAAAGCAAGTAAAGGAAATTGAAGATGGTTTGAAAGAGTATAAAGACAACCTTGGCAAATGTGTACTATATAACAATAAGAAAGTAATAATTGATACCATTAAGCTTAAATCAAAAAGCCCAACACAGGTAATTATTTTAGCGAATAGTAATGTTGCCAGTGCCGGAGAAAATTTTTTATTTTCTGCCCGACAAAGTAAGAAAGTAAAAATAATGGGAACGCCTACAATGGGTGTTTTGGACTACGGCTCTATCAGAGAGTTTAAGTTTGGTTGCGACAATTATGAATTAACATTGCCAACCTATCGTTCAGTAAGGCTTCCTAACTATCCAATTGATAACATAGGCATTCAACCAGACCTATATTTAGACGACACAATTGGAGATTGGTTAGAATTTGCTATAAACCTGAACTCGATTAATAATTTAGGCTAAAAATATTGTACAAAAAGGTAAAATTTAGTATATTTAAATCTCTGACAATTAAATATTTAA
>NZ_JAVDVI010000022.1:0-52473 GCF_031456785.1 Flavobacterium arsenatis | reverse complement strand
TTACATCTTCTATGTGATTAATTCCTTGCAAAATATCATCTATTAAACAATAAATTGATATAATTTTGTCTTTACAAAGCATTGGTGAGGTTTATGGGTTCGCAAAACAAATTTACTAAACCTCTGCTTTGTTTTTTTATAGTAGCTCAACTAGCAACTTGAATTATTTAGGATTTGAGATTTAGGAATTGTAAAAGAGAATTTAAAAAGTCCTATTCAATGACTACAACATACCGTTGTATTTCCTAATAAACCATTCAGAAGCTAAAGAAACCGCAATCAGAATTAACAGTAAAACACTATCAATTAAAGGAATATTTTTGGTAATTTCCTTTTGGATGGCTTTGTAATCTTCGTTTTCGAGAAGATTTTTAATCAACGAATCCAATTGGTCTGGCATAAAAGTCTGGCCATTGGTTTGGGTGGCCAATTGGTTTAATAGCAACATAGCGATTCCTCTGCTTCTTTATGTTCTGTGAAAGCAAAATTGACTTTTAAATTCTCTTCTTTACTTTTTGATTAGTTTTTTAACGAGTACGTTTTCATCTGTTTGTAGCTGTAGTAAATACATACCTGTTGATAATTTTTCAACATTTAACTGTATTTCTTCTGTTTTGTCTTCAAAATAGTTTTGAGTGTAGATTAATTTACCTGTTAAATCGTATATTCCTATTTGTTTTATAATAGGTGTTATGGGGGTTAGTGATTGTAACCCTATTTACTGCCGGGTTAGGATATAAATGGAAACTATTTGATAGTACTTCCTCAGTATTTGAACTACTGTTGAGGGCAGTTACTTTAAAATTATCAAACCTATAATAGGTAGGCAACCCTTCTCCCATATCAAGCATATTGTTTATAATCTTTATTGATTCAGGAGGATAATTATTTATGTTATCGGGATAGGGAAAGGCTGTTAAAAAATCACGTTCCGAAACTACTCCCAACGTTGGTATTTCATAAATTATTAACAAATGGTGGATTGTTGTCCTGTGTAAAAATCTAGCTCAAATTTGAAAACATCATTTCCGGCTATACGGTTAGCCAATGCCACATCAATAGCTTTGCTGAGAACTGTAATTCCTGTATGAAGATATAGGGTGTCCTGTTATGGTAATAACTTTTCCGTTGACAGGGTCGTTTTGTATCTGAAACAAACTATCGAATGACGTAGCACCATCAGCGTTATGTGTCATCTAAAACAAACTAGTAAACCACCCGCCCTGTCCGGAGGTTTGCCCACTGGAATCCGAGCCAACATCACCAACGAAATAGTTTTCGAAATTTTCACTGTACAATACTTGTGCCTTTAAACTGCTGATGAATAAAAAGCTTATTGCTACTATAATGTTATTTGTTTTCATTTTTTTTTTTGAATATAAAATAAGACCATTCGTTACTCTTAAGTTCATTTAAGAAAATATACTTTAAAAAAGTAAAAAAAATGTTTTAATTTAAATAAAAAGATTGTACTTTCACAAACCACTAATCTTAAAACCATTTTTTATGAAAAAATTAATTGTAATGGGCGTATTCGCTCTTGGTTCTATGGTGTCTTTTGCTGATAATGGTCAAAAGGAGCTTATATTAGAAAAATTTAACGCAGTAATTACTGCAAACTCCTTGACAGTAGAGTCTCAAGAATCTTCTGTCTCATCAACAGCTAGTTATGAGATTACTATTTGGATTACTATTTGTGAAACTTTGGGAGATGGATCAACAGCCGAGACTAGTTATGGTATTCCTACAGGAAATCCAACACCTTGTTTAGACGCAAACGGACTCGCTTTTATAAAAACAAATTATGAAACTTTATATTTGTTTATGTATCCGAATGCATGTAAAATAGAAGCTCGAGAAACTCTATTAGAAATTTGTGATTAATAACCTAAAGATATTTAACATAATTTTTATATAAAGCATAATCAAAACATAACTAATATACTGAAAATAAGGGCAACTTTAAAGTTGTCCTTACTTGTTTATTTTATAGTTTTCTTATAGCTTAAAATACTCCTTACCCTTCTTTATAAGCCATTTAATAACGAACCTGTATTATCCGTGGAGAAAAGGGAAGTCTTTGATATTTTTTTAGTGAAGGTTCAGAGGTTCAAAGGTTACTGAACCAATATTTACGTTGTGGACAGATCGGTTTCTACCAAATATTTGAGTCCAACTCCTGTAAAATTATCACTGGTAACCTTTTCGCCTTTTGCTGATCATATATAGTATTGCGAATAAGCTTATACTATGACTCATAATAGGAATAATATTCTTACATATAAAAAACTATCCAAATAATCGCTTCTAAAGCATTCCGTTATATTTCCTGATAAACCATTCTGCAACTAAATTAACAGCAATCAAAATCAACAGCAAGATACTATCGATCAACGGAATTTTTTTGGTAATTTCCTTTTGGATGGCTTTGTAATTTTCGTTTTCGAGAAGATTTTTAATCAACGAATCCAATTGATTTGGCATAAAAGTTTGGCCGTTGGTTTGGGTCGCCAATTGGTTTAATTTGGCAACATCAGGATTCACAAACTGCTGTTCGATATCGAAATCCAGAATCTCGAAATAACCGCTGTAGCTGTTTTTTGAAGTCAATTCCTTAACCGTGAAATTATATTGTCCTGCTGAAAGTCCGTCGAGGTTGACTTTATAGGAATTGTTTCCTTTTAATAAATCATAATTCTTGGTTTGCTTTGTTTTCTTGTTGGATACCGAAATCGTCAAACGGGCCTTTTCGTCAAACTCATAATTCTTGTTGAAATATTGGGCGGTCATTTCAATTGCATCTCCCGAATTATAAAAGCTTTCGTGGTTAACGATTAACGATTTCTTTGAATTATTGGAAGCCAAAAACTGAATGGTTTTATCAATAAAAATATCAAATTTTTCGAATGATTCGTTATCAATTCTGCTTTGCAAACGCCATTTCCAAATGTTCTCTCCCAATAAAAAAGCAGTTCGCTTGCCTTGATTTTCGGCGAAAGCCAACAATGGCATATTAGTTTGAATATTTCGGATTCTTGACGAAAGTAAAACGTTGACATTCTCGTTTACAGCAACATTTCCGTAAGCATTTTGCAAAGGCGGAAGGTTTTCAAAACCGATATTATCAATTGCAAAAAGATTAAATTGCGAATCAAATTCTGACAAATAATCCTCTGTTTGAGAACTCATCTTAAACGTCAGGCTTTTTTGTTGCTGGTTCAGGAAATTGAAATCGGTGTTGTTTCCTGTGATGATAAACGTGTTCAATCCAACATTTTTATTCAACTCAAAAACCGACTTGAATTCGGTAGTTGGCTGATATAAAATCAAGACATTATAATCTTGCAATGATTGGATTTCTTTTGGCTTGACCAAGGTTACATTACGCTGTAAATTAGTTTCAATTGAACGTTTCAAAGCCCCAACATCGGGATGATTGATGGATGAAACAATCGCAATTTCCGACTTCTGGTCGATGACTTCTACGGCGAAATTCTTGGTGTTGTTGTAGGTATTTTTTTCAGTTTCTTTTGATGTAATCAACGCTTTAAAAACCTGAAGTCCGACATTATTTGCAGGAAGCAAAACATTGATTACGGCAGATTTTTTTGAAGGCGAAAAAGTAACGCTTTGCTTGTTTAACACTGAATTTCCTTGCGAAATACTGAAATCGGCCGTGATGCTTTTGGTTCCCGAATAATTTAAAAATACTTCGACTGGAAATTTATTTTTATGGAAAGCATATTTATTGACATTCAGTTGGTTGATTTTCAAATCCAAGAAAGTCGTGGTGTCGCCTAGAATCAAAGGATAGACTTTATTGTTTGCATCAAAACTATAAACATAATCATTTCCTTGGGTTTGATTTCCGTCAGAAATTAAAACCGTTGGATAGCTTTTATTCTTGTTGATGCTTTTCAGGTTCTTGGCAACTGCTTCAAAATTGGATTGGTTTCCTTTGAAATCAAATTTTTCGGAAAGCTCAAGTTCATTGTCAAATTGATAGGATTGGATATCGAATTTCTCTTGCAAATCTGTATTTGAAGTTAGCTTCTTGTAAAGTTCCAAAGCGGTTTCAGATGCTTTTAGATTTGCAACCGAACTTGAATTGTCCATTACTATTGGTAACGGAGTTTTTTCGGTTTCGTAGGTATTCTTGGTAATCTTTGGATTAATCAACAATAGCAAGATTCCGAAAATCGAGAAAAAACGCAAAAAAGCCAAAAGCAAAGTTACTTTCGACTTGCTTTTGGCTTTGTAAAAATACTGGTAAAATGACAAACCTCCTGCTATTAGTACCGATAATAAGATTAATAGAATTGTAGTTGATGTCATTTTTTAAATTTAAAAATTTAATGATTGAAAGATTTGAAATTTTAAACCATTAAGATTATTGACAATATTGGTTATAGACAAACTGAGTCATAGCCCCGATTGTAGTGGAAATCCTTTTGTTTATAAAGCTATTTTTTCTTGGCGGAAAAGAGCGACCAACGGAAGCTCCTTTTGTGCCTTAGAAAAAAAGCTTTTTAAACAAAAGATTGTAACGGAAAGCGGGAATAGCTTCTGAAAAATAGTTGGCAGTTTTCAGTCGCAGTTTTCAGTTCCTATTGGAATCTGCCTACTGTGACTGAAAACTGAAAACTTTTTTAAGTTAACATTCCTCCGTCAACGTTCAAAACTTGACCTGTCACGTAGGCACTCATATCCGAAGCGAAAAACAAGCAAGCGTTTGCAACATCTTCCGTACTTCCGCCACGTTTCAATGGAATGGCTTCTCTCCAGCCTTTTACTACGTCTTCGTTTAGTTTTCCGGTCATTTCAGTTTCGATGAATCCTGGAGCAATGGCGTTGCAACGAATGTTTCTTGAACCTAATTCTAAGGCTACTGATTTGGTGAAACCGATAACCCCTGCCTTTGAAGCTGCATAGTTGGTTTGACCGGCATTTCCTTTCACGCCAACTACAGAACTCATATTGATGATTGATCCAGAACGTTGTTTCAAGAACGTTTTTTGGATTGCTTTTGTCATATTGAAAACCGACTTCAAGTTGACATCGATTACTTTGTCGAAATCTTCTTCGGACATTCTCATCAGAAGATTATCTTTCGTTATTCCGGCATTGTTGATTAGCACGTCAACTGTACCAAAATCGGCCAAAACAGCATCTACAAAAGTTTGTGCTTCATTGAAATCTGCGGCATTAGATTGGTATCCTTTTGCTTTTATTCCTAAATTGTTTAATTCATTTTCTAAAGCCAAAGCCGATTCGGCAGATGCACTATAAGTGAAGGCAACATTTGCTCCATGATTGGCAAAAACCTCTGCTATTCCTTTTCCAATTCCACGGCTTGCACCTGTGATGATAACTGTTTTTCCTTGTAATAACTTCATTCTGTTTTAATTTAGTTTGCTCTTGTTTGATTGACAAATATAAGAATTTAAGCCAAAAATAGTTGCTAATAACGTTTATTTAAGACTTGATTCTTTTTAAAAATTGCTGTTGTTAGTGGGTTTCTGCTTTCTCCGGAAACATTACAGAAGCTAGAACCGACAGTACCAAAACACCTCCTACAATCATCAATGAATGCAGAGAATCGATGTGATAGAGTGGCGAAATAACCATCTTTACGCCAATAAAAGTCAGGATAATGGCCAAGCCAAATTTCAACTTGCTGAAAAAATGGATGAAATTCGCTAACAGGAAATACAATGCACGAAGTCCGAGTATGGCGAAGATATTCGAGGTATATAAGATAAACGGATCGTCTGGAGCGATTGCAAAAATGGCAGGAATGGAATCGACAGCAAAAAGCAAATCGGTGAATTCTATTACGGCAACTACTACCAATAAAGGCGTGGCAAGTTTCTTTCCGTTTTCGATGGTGAAGAATTTATCGCCGTCGTAGTTCTTGCTTACGTTGAAAAACTTGTGTACTAACTTGGCACCTGGACTTTTATTAAAATCCTTGTTTTCGTCTTCATCTGGTTTGGCAAACCACGATTTTATTCCGGCATAAATCAAGAAGATACCAAATAATGTCATCACAACATTAATTCTCAAGCTGTAGCCTAGAATGTCCACTTCTGGCAAATAGGTCATTCGGATGAGTTCAACACCTGCAAAAATAAAGATTGCCCTCATGATCAAGGCACCGATGATTCCCCAAAAAAGTACTTTATGATGGTTTTCCTTTGGCACGTTGAAGAAACCAAAGACTAGGATAAACACAAATAAATTATCAACCGAAAGGGCCTTCTCGATCCAATAGGCCGACTGGAACTGGGAGAATTTCTCCACTCCCATATAATAATAGATAAATCCGCTGAAAAGCATCGATAGGCCAATCCAAACTACCGACCAGCTAATGGCTTCCTTGTTGGTAACGGCATGGCTGTTTTTGTTGAACACCCCTAAATCGAGCAACAGCATGACAATAATTACAACGGTGAAAATTGCAAGAAGTCCAGGATGATTAATTAAGTTATCCATTATTTATGATTTGTTTTTTTTGCGAAACAAAGCTAGTCTTTATTTCCATTATTAAGAAGTGTTGCAACAAATTCACGGTGATTTTTTATACAAAAAAAGCCCTGCGATTTACAAGGCTTTTGAATTGGAATTATATTGATACCTACAAGGTTTCGAAAACCTTGCAGGAGTAACTTATTGCTTGATGAACTTCGCATTCGATGTTCCTCTATCCGAAACAACTTTGATGAAATAATTTCCCGTTGAAAGGCTCGAAACATCAACATTATTCACACCTTTTGCATTTGGCACCGAAACCACCATCTGTCCTAGCACATTATAGATACTGATAGATTGCAATTCTATATCTCGTTTAGAAGTAATGTTCAAGATACCGTTGGTTGGGTTTGGATATAAAGTGAAATAGTTGTTGAACACAAAATCCTCTGTTCCTAAAACTGCAAACGTAGTAACGGCAGGTTCGGTAACAATTGGGTGGTTGAAATCAAAATAGATGCTGGCGGTGTTGCTGAAACTATCGCCTAAGACCAATGTCGGCAGGGTTTTGATTTTAAACACTACATATCCATCATTGTTCGCGTCATCAAAAGGAAGATTGATGCCTTCGAAGATGAATTCAACCTTGTTGCCTGTGATTCGGGTTACATACGGATGGCTTCCGTTTAACGCCACCAAACTCGAAACATCAAACTTGGCGGTATCAATCATGTCCTTTACCACGATGTTCTCGGCGGCGAAAGTTCCGGTGTTTTCAAAACGGATCATGTAGTGAACGTATTTCCCGATCATGTCTGGCGTGATGGCCGTTCCTTCCAGGCAGGTCTTGTCATTTGGGTCGAAGGAGTTGACCACTATTTGCGGAAGCGAAAAAGTGTTGTCCAATGGCAATTCATCTACTTGGTCGCTTGTGATGGTTGCGGTATAATTTAAAACATCACCTCCATTAACTGCTGGGTTTTCCATTGGGGAGTTTACATTGAGGGTAATATTGATTTCCCTTGTTTCAAAAGGCTCAAGGTTGGCGAAAGCCCAAGATAATAAACCTTCTGCTTGAGTTGTAAATAATGGTGCTGCAATTATATAATCTAAAATTACATCATTATAGACAAACGAAATTGAACCTGATTGTTGGATGCTTCCTTTATTTTTAATAATAAGTTTATAATTCACATCAAAGCCTGGGCGAGCTGGAGTTGTTGGGAGTATAGCTACTTCTAGATCTGGATGCAGGCCATTTGGCGTGATGCAGAAGTTTTGGGTGAAAGGACTTGTAGTTTCTGGGAAAGTTACACTTGCTGTTGGCGGTGAAATATTGAAATAAGTCGCGTTTTCCATTATTGGACTCAAAGTATGCGTTCCATCTGAAATTAAAATTGTGTAAAGCTCCGTGTCTTTAGATATGTATGTCCCTGAGGTAACTCCATCGGTAAGATGAAATTTTACATGCGAATACAACGAATCAGAAATATCACATCCATTATTGTTACCATCAATACTGACACCCCCCTCGATCACATAAAATTCTCCACTTGGATTAAATGAACAATAGGAATTTAACTCAACATTTGTTGAAAGATATGGCTGCTCTTGATACAGAGCGATATTTTCTTCATTGACACACAAATATTGAAGATTAGGAAAGCCCTCAAATGAAGGATAAGGTAAATAATCAAATAGATAGCTATAGTAGTTACCATTATTGATAAATAATTTTTCAATTGGGTTTAAACCTGCCCCTATCCCTAACGTATTTAAATTATAATTATTAGAAACATCGAGCATCGTTAATTGATTTTCTCCACAATTCAATATCTCTAAATCACCATTAAGTGAAACATCTAGTGTGGTTAATTCATTTGTGTAAATATCAAGGTTTTTCAATAAAGGACAAACTGATACATCTATCGAAGTAAGTTTATTGTTACCCAAGCCAATACTTGTTAATAATGGATTATTTGACAAATCTATCTCTGTTATATTTGAACCCTCACACGATAATGCTTCTAACGATGTAAGAGTAGATATATCAATTGAGTTTAATGGATGGCCAGATAAATACAAATCTTCTAATAACGGTAGTGAACTTAGATCAATGCTATTTAAATTACCACCATATAAAAACAATATTTTTAAATTTTGCAGATTTAAAGTTATAGTATCCATCATACAATGATTGCATCCTAGAGTTTCTAAATTTGGTAAACTAATCTCCAGATTTGGCATATTCATTCCTATTAATTCTAAACCTCTAAGATTTTGAAAACTTTCTAGTCCCCCTAGATTTTCAATTTCATATTCTTCTATGTAAACTGATATATCTAAATAAATAACTTGTAATGCTTCGCTTTCTTGTATCTCACCATCACCATTTTCATCAATCGAAATATAAGCCCAATTTTCGTCAGCAGCGAAATCATTAAATGGACTTGAGGAAAGCAATAAACTTTTAAAATTAGCATCAGGAATATTGATAATATCATTAGGATTCTGAGCCTTCATACTCCCCACTACAAACACCACCACCAAAAAGTAAAGTTTTTTCATAACATAAATTATTAGTTCTCAAATATATAAAAATCAATTGGTTGAAATAAAAAAAGCCCTACAAATTGTAAGGCTTTTGGTAATTATTTTTGTTGTTCTCTTAGAACGCTACGTTCCATCTTGGTAACTTTCCGTTTTCATCTAGGAAGTTTTGCAACATCTGTCCTTCTACGAAAGTAGGAATCACTTTGTTCTTTTCGTTGAAGGTTTCATACCAAGAAACTTCCAAACGCTCAATATTTTCTAGTTTCATTTGGGCTGGCCAAGAATATTTTCTACCTGTTTTGGCAAATTGGTGTCCGTTTACAATCTTGTCGTATAATCCGCCGTTTTTGATTTTCAAGGTTCCATCGTTTTGGATGGTTCCTGTTGAACCTACCATAATCAATTCCTTTTCTTCGCCTTCTACAGCATATACCATGAAAACACCACTTCCCGCTTCTGGAGCATTGCAAACGGTTTCTAGACTATCTTCTTGAGTGAAAGTAAAGGTATTTTGGGTTTTGAATTTCTTTAATTCTTTATACATCTTATTTTATTTTGCCACAAAGGCACCAAGGCACTAAGTGAGATTATGGAAACAAAAAGCTCCACATGAAGCGGAGCTTTGGAATTTATTATTTGTAATTCGGAATTTATCCTAATACTTCTTTTACTTTTTTACCGATTTCAGCAGGAGAGTCAACAACGTGGATTCCACATTCTCTCATGATGCGTTTTTTAGCTTCGGCTGTATCATCAGCACCACCAACAATTGCACCTGCGTGACCCATTGTTCTTCCTTTTGGAGCAGTTTCTCCAGCAATGAAACCAACAACTGGTTTACGGTTACCATCGGCTTTTACCCATTTAGCGGCATCAGCTTCAAGTTGACCACCAATTTCACCAATCATGATGATGATTTCCGTTTCCGGATCGTTCATCAACAATTCAACTGCTTCTTTAGTTGTAGTTCCGATGATTGGATCTCCACCAATTCCGATAGCTGTCGTGATTCCCAAACCTTGTTTTACAACTTGGTCCGCCGCTTCGTAGGTTAAAGTTCCTGATTTAGAAACGATACCAACTGTTCCTTTTTTGAATACGAAACCTGGCATGATACCAACCTTAGCTTCACCTGGCGTGATTACACCTGGACAGTTTGGCCCGATTAAACGGCACTCTTTATTTTGAATATAAGCGTAAGCTTTGATCATGTCTGCAACCGGAATACCTTCTGTAATGGTGATGATTACTTTGATTCCAGCATCGGCAGCTTCCATAATTGCATCAGCAGCAAAAGCTGGCGGAACAAAAATGATGGTTGTATCAGCTCCAACTTGTTCTACGGCATCTTTCACAGTATTGAAAACAGGACGATCCAAATGTGTAGTTCCACCTTTTCCTGGCGTGACACCACCTACAACGTTTGTTCCGTATTCAATCATTTGCGAAGCGTGAAAAGTACCTTCACTTCCTGTAAAACCCTGAACAATTATTTTAGAATCTTTATTAACTAAAACGCTCATAATATATATTTTTAATTATTTTTTGAAATAGTGATGCAAAAATAGGTTTTTAGAGGCAAAGTTTAAAGCAAAAACTGTAAAAATAGCAACAGAATTTTATCGAACTTCCTTGAGGTTTTCATTTTGGTAGGGATACCAATAATAAACAAATGTATTTTTAACGTTCGGGTATTTTATATTGAATTGATCCTGCAACATCTTAAACACTCTTTCTTGAGGATATACCGGCACTTTCAATTCTTCTAAAGCCCAAGTTGTAGTATTTATCAAATAGGCATCTTTACAGTATCTGTTGCTTTTTACACCCGATTTGTATTTTTCTAATTCGGGATATTCTGGAACTTCTTCTACACATATTGCAAGTGTTTTTATATTTCCCGAGTATAAATTGAAGGACAGATAATCATCCCATTTCCCGAAAAGGGAAAATATTGGCATAACGCCAATCAAAAGGAAAACGATGCTATTCAGCTTGCTTTTAAAGAAGGATACCGTGAAATTTGACAGTGAATTTTTATAAAACAAGACCATAACTAAAGCAATCATCGCCAAGTTCCACGGGAATATGATGATGTTGTGATTTAGTCCGAAAGGCCCGTAAAGAATTACTATAAACAAATGCATCAGAATGGCCAGAAAGGAAATAGATCTTCTATGACGGGAAAATAAAATTCCAACTCCAATAAAAATCTCAATTGCAGCCAAGATCAGTCCAGAATAATGTAAAATAGGAATCTTAATTATGCGGTAAGGAAGATGTAAAAGATTATGCAAGATGGTTCTGTCCCAAAAGCTGTAAAGGAAGCTTCCGCTAAATTTATGGATACCGCTGAAAATATAAGTTACTGCAATTAAAAAAGTAAGCAGAAAAAGAAACTGCTTCCTATCTTTTGAAAACAAAAAGAACACAAACGTAAGTAAGTATTGATATTCCCAAGGTTGCCATCGCATATAATCCAAAACACAGGATGCTACTTCGATAACAATGACACTTATTAATATTCCTTTTTTGTTGGGATAAAAGAAAGCACTTGTAATTCCTAGTAAAGAAATGAAAAACAAGAAGAGGTGAAATTCGTTGGGTAACGTTAGGGAATCAACTACAGGAACTACAGGAAAATACCGATCTGAAATCCAGACCTTGAAGGAAAGTACCTTTGCAATCAGCCAAGCTATACAAACAATTTTAATCAGTATTACTTCTTTAGGATAGGAAACTGTAATACCAAGCCTTTTCATACTATTATGAAATTTGGCTCATCTGATAACCACGGAAAAGTTTTTCGTCCTTGATTTCCCAGATGACAAAAAAATGGGCCAAAAGCATTTCTTCTCTTGGATTTTCGATGGTTTTCACGTAATGTGAATAACGAAGTGAAACCATGTTTCCTTCCGCAATAATGGGGTTGATCCTTGCTTTTGAACGTACGTAAGCCTTACTCATTTCTGTTGTGATGGCTAAAATTTCATCATAACCCAATTTTAAAAAACCTTTTGTACTGTTCCATTCTAAAATTATCTCAGGATGCAGAAATTTGCTCATTACTGTAGCGTCAATCAAGGCATCTGATTTATAAAAATCCTGAACTAGTTTTTTAGCAGACATAATTATTTTAATTTTTCGAGTATTTCCGGTATCTTTTTGATATTGGCCAATTGCTTGAGCTTTTCGCGGGATTCTTCTATGGGAGTTCCGAAGTAGGTTTTTCCGCCTTCAACAGATTTTGTAACTCCTGTTTGTCCCATTATCACAGCTTTAGAACCAATTCTGATGCCACTTGTAGTTCCAACTTGTCCCCATAGTGTCACCTCGTCCTCAATAATAACACAACCTGCTATTCCGGTTTGTGAAGCAATCAAACATTTTTTTCCTATTACGGTATCGTGTCCAACATGAACCTGATTGTCTATTTTTGTTCCCTCTCCAATTGTAGTATCGCCTGTAACACCTTTGTCAATCGTGCAAAGAGCCCCAATTCCAACATTATCTTCAATCACCACTCTTCCGCCAGAAATCAATTGATCAAAACCTTCCGCTCGTTTTTTATAATAAAAAGCATCGGCTCCAAGGATTGTTCCTGCGTGAATCATCACATTGTCGCCAATTACGGTATTGTCATAAATGGAAACATTGGAGTGAATCAGGCAATTTTTTCCGATGGTTACATTGTTTCCAATAAATGAATTCGGCTGTATGATGGTTCCCTCTCCTATTTTTGCCGAAGCCGAAATAGATACATTCGAAAATTGAAAAGGACGGAAATGATTGGTCAATTTATTGAAATCCCTGAAAGGATCATCAGAAATCAAAAGGGCTTTTCCTTCCGGACAATCTACATTCTTATTGATCAAAACAATAGTTGCCGCCGATTGTAAAGCCTTGTCGTAATATTTTGGATGGTCCACAAAAACAATATCCCCCTTCTCTACAACATGAATTTCATTCATACCGTGAACCTGAAAATCAGCATCGCCAACATATTCGCAGTTGATGATTTCGGCAATTTCTTTTAAGGAATGTATTTTTGGAAACTTCATAGTATTAGTGTTCAGTCACAGTAGTCAGTCGCAGTTTTCAGTTCCTATTGGAATCTGCCAACTGCGACTGTAAACTGTTAATTATTCTTTCACTCGCTCCATATAGGAACTTGTAGCAGTATCAATTTTAATTTTATCACCTTCGTTGATGAACAACGGAACGTTTACTGTTGCTCCTGTTTCAACAGTTGCAGGTTTTGTAGCATTTGTAGAGGTGTTCCCTTTTACTCCTGGCTCTGAATACGTCACTTCCAAAATAACTGAAGCTGGCATATCAACAGACAATGGTGCTTCAGTCTCAGCATTGATGATTACTTTTACTGTTGTTCCTTCTTTCAACAAATCAGGAGCATCAAGGATTGCCTTGTTCAACTGGATTTGCTCGTAGGATTCAGTGTGCATAAAGTTATACAAATCACCTTCAGCATATAAGAATTGATATTCGTGGGTTTCAACCCGAACCTCATCAATCTTATGTCCTGCAGAAAAGGTATTGTCCAATACTTTTCCGTTGGTTAAACTTTTCAATTTAGTTCTAACGAAAGCTGGACCTTTTCCCGGCTTAACGTGCAAGAACTCTATAATTTTATAAATATCATGATTGTACTTGATGCATAATCCGTTTCTAATATCTGATGTAGATGCCATTTTATTTTTTTATTTTTATTGCTATTACTTATTTATACTTTCTACTATTATTGTCTCTTATTAAGTAATGAATTATCCATTTAATCACTCAAATACTCCAGTCTTAATACTTAATACTCCAAATCTTAAAACTTAAAAACTCCCAGTATAACCTTTCATCACACCTCTAGATGAATTTCTGATGAATTGGATGATTTCGTCTCTTTCTGGTGTTGCTTCCATTTCTGCTTCGATGATTCCCAAAGCTTGAGTGGTATTGTAATTTTTTTGGTATAAAATCCTGTAAATTTCTTGAATTTCTCTGATTTTTTCAGTTGTAAAGCCTCTTCTTCTTAAACCTACAGAATTAATTCCTACATAAGATAAAGGCTCTTTTGCCGCTTTTGTAAATGGAGGAACGTCTTTTCTCAACAAAGAACCACCCGAAATCATGGCGTGATCGCCAACACTGATGAACTGATGCACAGCTGATAATCCGCCGATGATGGCATAATTTCCTATTGTTACGTGTCCGCCTAAAAGCACTCCGTTTACAATAATTGCATTATTACCAACGTGGCAATCATGAGCAATATGTGCTGTTGCCATGATTAGACAATTGTTTCCAATAACAGTTTGCCCTGAAGCAATTGTACCCCTATTGATGGTTACACATTCCCTGATAGTTGTGTTGTCACCTATGATTACAAGAGAATCCTCTCCTCCAAATTTTAAATCCTGTGGTATTGCGGAAATTACAGCTCCTGGAAAAATATTACAATTTTTTCCGATTCTTGCACCCTCCATAATGGTAACATTCGAACCTATCCAAGTTCCGTCTCCAATAACTACGTTGTTATGGATTGTTGTAAAAGGCTCAATTACAACGTTTTTAGCTATTTTAGCTCCCGGATGAACGTAAGCAAGTGGTTGATTCATCTACTTTTCTTTTATTGTTTTTTGGCAATTTGTGCCATTAATTCAGCTTCTGCAACAAGTTTTCCGTTTGCATAAGCATTTGCCTGCATGTGACAGATTCCTCTTCTTATTGGAGTAATCAAATCGCATTTGAATATTAGGGTATCACCCGGCAATACTTTATGTTTGAACTTCACATTGTCAATTTTCATAAAGAACGTCAGGTAATTATCAGGGTCTGGAACTGTACTTAAAACCAAGATTCCACCACATTGTGCCATTGCCTCAACGATTAAAACGCCTGGCATTACGGGTGCATCTGGAAAATGTCCGACGAAGAAGGGTTCGTTCATCGTAACGTTTTTCAAACCAACAACATGTGTATCTGAAAGTTCAAAGATTTTATCAATCAATAAAAAAGGTGGCCTGTGTGGCAACATTGTCATGATTTTATTCACATCCATCAATGGTTCCTGATGCAAATCATATACTGGAACGTGATTTCTTTGTTCTATTTTAATGATTTTGGCCATCTTCTTTGCGAATTGCGTATTCACAAAATGACCCGGTTTGTTAGCAATAACCTTTCCTTTGATTCTGGTTCCTATCAACGCCAAATCTCCAACCACGTCAAGCAATTTATGACGAGCTGCTTCGTTTGGATAATGAAGTGTCAGGTTGTCTAGGATTCCATTTGGTTTCACCGAAATCTTTTCTTTTCCAAAAGCCACTTTAAGGTTTTCCATTGTTGATTCAGAGATTTCCTTGTCAACATAAACGATGGCATTATTCAAATCGCCTCCTCTAATCAAACCATTTTCAAGCAATGATTCCAATTCATGAAGGAAACTAAATGTTCTTGCATCGGCGATTTCTTTTTTGAAAGCACCTATATTTTTCATCGTGGCATTTTGAGTTCCTAAAACTTTAGTACCAAAATCGACCATAGCCGTCACTTGATAATCATCGCTTGGCATCACTAAAATCTCACTTCCTGTAGCTTCATCAACAAAAGAAATTACTTCCTTTACTACATAGTATTTTCGTTCAGCTTCTTGCTCTACAATTCCTGCCTTCTCGATTGCTTCCACAAAATATTTTGATGAACCATCCATGATTGGAGGTTCAGAAGCATTTAATTCTATGATGACATTATCAACATCACAACCTACAAATGCCGCCAAGACGTGCTCTGAAGTTTGGATTTTTACTCCTAATTTTTCCAGATTTGTACCTCTTTGTGTGTTTACAACATAGTTGGCATCTGCTTCAATGATGGGTTGTCCTTCTAAATCAACTCTAACGAATGTAAATCCATTGTTTACTGGGGCTGGCTTAAAAGTCATTTTCACTTCTTTTCCTGTATGGAGGCCAACTCCTGTAAGCGAAATTTCGTTCTTGATGGTTGTTTGTTTAACCATTGGTCTTTATATTTATTATACTTATTTATTAATCTTCTTCTTTAAGTCTTCTATTTCAGTGACTATTCTCGGTAAGTTCCTAAAATGAACATAGGATTTACTGTAGTCATTATATCCGAAAGCAGGACTTCCTTGAATAACTTCTCCATCCTTAATATTTTTTCCGACACCTGTTTGTGCTTGAATCCTAACATTATTTCCGATGGTAATATGTCCTGCAATTCCAACCTGACCTCCTATTATGCAATTGTTTCCTATTTTGGTTGAACCTGCAACACCAGTTTGAGCAGCAATTACAGTATTTTCTCCAATTTCTACATTATGGGCAATTTGGATTTGATTGTCAAGCTTTACTCCTTTTCTGATTATGGTTGAACCCATTGTAGCTCTATCAATCGTTGTTGCAGCACCTACATCTACATAATCTTCTAAAATTACGTTGCCTATCTGTGGAATCTTTGTGTAGGTTCCATCAGGATTTGGAGCAAAACCAAAACCATCAGCTCCAATGATAGATCCTGAATGAATGGCACAAAAATTACCGATTACGGTTTCAGAATAAATCCTTGCTCCTGCAAAAATAATCACATTATCTCCGATAGCAACATTATCGCCTATAAAAGAATTGGGGTATATTTTTACATTATTCCCAATAATTACGTTATTTCCAATGTAACTAAAGCTTCCTAGATAAAAATCAGAGCCATATTTAACATTTTCCGAAATGAAAGAGGGCTGTTCGATTCCGTTTTTGTTGTGTTTTACCTGATCATAAAAAGCTAAAATCTTCGAAAAAGCACCGTAAGCATCCTCTACCTTTATAAGTGTTGTAGCAATTGGCCCCTCGGCTATAAAGGACTGATTGACAATCGTTACAGATGCCTGTGTAGAATAAATGAAATTCTGATATTTGGGATTGCTCAAGAAGGTTAGCGAACCATCAGTTCCTTCTTCTATCTTTGATAACCTAGAAACTTCAGCATTAGGATTTCCTATCACTTCGCCTTCTAAAATACCTGCTATTTGTTCTGCTGTAAATTTCATCCCGACAAAAATATAAAAAATAGATTTTTAATTGTTAATTTTCAGCAAGTACTTTTGGAAAACAAATATAAAACTTGGTAACGGGCTTTGTCAAAGCTTTTAGATTTAGCTGATCGGAAGCAGTTACAACATCTTCAATCGACTTGTCTTTCCTGAAAATCCTTATCGGTTCGGCTTCTTTATTATAGGCTTGGTTTTTTATTTTTCCTTTATAGACAAAATAACCCGCATCGTGCAACGAAATGTTATGCAGTTTTGCAAACGTATTAATATAAGTATCAGCATCCTCTTGGGAGAATCGTTCTTCGCTGATTTTAATCTTCAATAAATCGCGGTTGATGATCATCCTGCTCAATGAACTCAAGACATAATCCTCATGCGATTGCCAGTTTTTCAAGGCACTGATGATGTCAAAATCATCCAATTGGGCAAACAAATCAAGCGTTGTATTATCAAAAGATTCCAATGTGATTTTATTTTGCATAAAAAATAACAACGGCTGACTGCAGTTCAAGACCACTCCTCTCTGTGTTAATTCTTTGGCTCTTTTTAGGACTTTCGTCAAAATCAACTCTGCTACCAGACTTGTTTTATGCAAGTAGGCCTGCCAATACATCAATCGTCTTGCCATCAGGAATTTTTCTACGGAATAGATGCCTTTCTCTTCAATCACCAAGGTATCATCTACAACAGTCATCATCTGAATCAATCGATCGGAATTTATGTTTCCTTCGGCTACACCTGTATAAAAACTGTCGCGTTTTAGGTAATCCATTCGGTCCATATCCAACTGACTGGAGATGAGTTGCAACATGAATTTTCTGTGATAATCACCTTTGAAAATTTGTATGGCTAGACTCAATTCGCCTTTGAATTCGGCATTCAGCTTGTCCATAAACAACAATGAAATCGACTCATGGTTCACGTCCTCGACAATACTGTGTTCCATGGCGTGCGAAAAGGGTCCATGTCCGATGTCGTGCAAAAGTATGGCAACATACAAAGCTCTTTCCTCTTCTTTAGAAATTTCTGTTCCCTTGAAACGGATTACCTCAACGGCTTTCTGCATGATGTGCATGCAACCTAAAGCGTGATGAAAACGTGTATGATGGGCACCTGGATAAACCAAATAGGACAATCCCATTTGTGAAATACGCCTTAATCGTTGGAAATAAGGATGCTGAACGAGGTCGTAAATTAGCGTATCGGGAATAGTGATGAACCCATAAATCGGGTCATTGAGAATTTTTAGTTTGTTTATATGACTCACTTTTGTGTATGCTTTTCAGATTGCAAATATAGGGAATTGAAGTTAGAAGATGGGAAATGGAAGAAGATGGAAGATCTCCGATATTTTTTTTTGAATAAACTGTAACAAAATGAGCTAAACAGCGTTCTAATATTCATCATCAATCAAATCCATCAGAATGAAAAAAACGTTAATAGCAGTAATCACGCTAGTTACCCTTCAGGGATGTACTCCTTTTAAACCTGCTCTAAGCGAAGGCAACACCACAAATTTCGAAGAATTATCCGTAAAGGGACGACAAGGAATCCTCATCAATCAGAAATTAGAATTTGGAAATTTTCAAACTTCAAAAGTTAAAAGGTCGTGGACAAAAGGAGGAAATTCCAGAACAGGAATATCAAAAGGTGTTCCTGGAGATGTTTTTTATGAAAATATTATTTCAAAGGAATTCATCAACCGCAATCAAACCTTTTATTTTCAATTGAAAGACAACGAGAATAGGATTTCGGATGTTTATGCCGCTTCTGCTTTTAACTCGGCCAATCTATTAATTGGAAATAATCCCAATAGCATCATCAATGTTTTTGAAGACATCATAAACATTGAAAATAACACGGAGAGCCTATTTTATCTTCAGGTTTTTATAAACAATGAGACCAAGCCATGGCAACTTATTTTAGACAATCAGGCATCTCAATTGCATGCAGACAATTATACTGGTGTTTTTGCGTTAGATGAAAATAAATACTATACACTGAAACCTATTACCAAAGTTGCATCCAAAAATGGACACCGTTCCATAATGTTCGGATCTGTTGGGTATGAAATTTTTGATGCCAATAAAAAGTCCGTCGCGGCTGTTTCCCTTATGGATAGAGGAATGGTGTTTCTAAAAACCACTGATTCTAATGAAAAATTCTTGCTTTCCAACTTATGCAGTGCTTTATTATTGCAAGAGCAAATTGAAAATTAAAAGGTTATGAAACTTTTATTGAAATCACTTATAATTTTATTTCTTCTCGCCAGTTGCAGCCCGGACGAGGATTATTCTTTTGAAGAAAGTCAATCAAAAATTGTAAAGAAATTCAGAACAGAAGGCTATTATGAATACAATTCCAGATTAAATGATATTCTTCTGGCAGAATTAAACAGTCTGGAAACTGGAATTCTTTGTTCTGAAACATTAGAAACCATTAGTGATTTATCAGAAAAAGTAAAAAAAGAAAAAAATACTACAGGTTGTTATTTGATTGGATGGGAAAGTTCAAAAAGCGATCCTTTGGACAAAAATGCCATTACATTGGAATGGAACAGCAAACATGGCGTCATTATTAGGATGTTTACAAAATCGTCGCTTATTCAACAGCGTCTTCCTTTGAATTCCTATTAAACTAAAACTCCTGTCTTTCGGCAGGAGTTTCGGCTTTTAGTCTAAACTTAACGTTATCTGTCCGTCGTCATCAAGTTGAATATTGTCGTCCGATAAATCTATCTCTCCTGAAACTTCCATTTCTTCAGGAATTTCTTCCGCTGGAGGTTCATAAGGCAATGGTTCTAAAAGATTAACTTGTTTCAATTTATCGCCTGTCAGTTGATTTCCAATTGCTTTTATACCTTTTACGGCTATAAAACTTTCCAAATCAATTGTCTGGTTTTCTTTCTGAACACCTTTTACTTTTGCAAAAATAACTTCCGCAACCGGACGATAATCTGTGGAAACAATTTCCAATTGCGATTTTGGATGTTCGGTGATGAAAAGCTCTTCCTTATTTTCATTTTCAATCAAGAAGCGTTTGATGAAATATTTCTCTTTTTCTCCGTCAAAATAAATGGCGGAAACTGGTTTCTTCGGAATCCATTTTTCCAATACCACCATATCTTCATCAAAATGCGTCGTCAATTCTGGAATAATAGTTTTCAGTTTCCCAGATTGATTGATGATTAGAAGTCGGTCGTTCGGACGGAATTCGCCAAGCAACTCGCCTCTTCCATCAACATTTAATTTCTGAACTGTATCATCAAACCAGATTCTTCTTGGTTTTAAAGTAGAGATTCCCTTCTCCTTCAATTCGATTTTCTTGATTGGATATTTGGTTACCAGATTTCCTTTGGAAGCTCTCCCTTTGATGGCAAGTGTTGCAAAATCTATATCGAATTTCAGTTTTTTGATGCTTCCAACTTGTCGTAATAAAATCGTGATGACTTCTGCTTCTCCATTCGGATTATCAGAGAAATACAAGACTTGTGAACCTGGTTTATCTTGCGATAGACTATAGGCTTTTTCTCTTGTAATTCCCGAAACATTGAAACGTTTTATGTATGAAGGACCCGATTTTCCATCACGGTAAATCATATTGTAAATCGTTCGCTTGTCATTCTTATCAAAAATCGCCACGTGAATGATGTCTTTTCCAACGAATTTCTTTTCATCGACTTTGGAAACCATCATTGTTCCGTCACGAAGAAACACGATAACATCATCAATATCAGAACAATCCGTCACATATTCATCTTTTTTCAATCCAGTTCCGATAAAACCTTCTTCACGATTCACATACAATTTAGTGTTTCTCAAAACCACTTTTGTAGCTTCAATATCATCGAAAATTCTGAGTTCGGTTTGACGTTCTCGGCCTTTTCCGTATTTCTCTTTTAATTTGGCAAAAAAAGCGATGGCAAAATCAATGATATGCTCTAAATCATATTTCACTTGTTCGATATCGCCTTCCAAAGCTTCAATTTTTTCTTGGGCTTTGTCAATATCAAATTTAGAAATTCTCTTGATTCGGATTTCTGTTAAACGTGTAATGTCTTCTTCAGTTACGGCACGTTTTAAATGCTGGGTATAAGGTTTCAAACCTTCGTCGATAGCACGAATCACACCTTCCCAAGTAGATTCTTCCTCGATGTCACGGTAGATTCTCTTTTCGATAAAAATACGTTCCAATGAAAGAAAATGCCATTGTTCTTCCAGTTCATCCAGCTGAATTTCAAGCTCTTTCTTCAATAAATCAACTGTCCTGTGTGTCGAAATTTTCAACATATCCGAAACGCCAATAAACAACGGTTTATGGTTTTCAATCACACAACCCAAAGGTGCCACTGAAGTTTCGCAAGCCGTGAAGGCAAAAAGTGCATCAATGGTTTTATCCGGAGAAACGCCAGGAAAAAGATGGATTAAAATTTCTACTTCCGCAGCGGTATTGTCTTCAATCTTCTTGACTTTTATCTTGCCTTTTTCATTCGCTTTCAAGATACTTTCAATCAAAGTTCCTGTATTTGTCGAAAAAGGAATTTGGGTGATGACCAACGTCTGCTTGTCGAGTTGCGCAATTTTTGCACGAACACGAACACGGCCACCACGCATTCCGTCATTATAATTGGAAACATCGGCAATACCAGCGGTTGGAAAATCTGGATATAATGTAAACGGTTTTCCTTTTAATATTTTTATAGAGCTATCAATCAGCTCATTGAAATTGTGAGGCAACACTTTCGTGGAAAGGCCAACGGCAATACCTTCGGCACCTTGAGCCAGCAAAAGTGGGAATTTTACGGGAAGATTTATTGGTTCGTTTCGTCTTCCGTCATAAGAAGCCTGCCAGGCCGTAATCTTTGGAGAAAACAAAATATCATGACCAAGCTTACTGATTCTAGCTTCAATATAACGAGAAGCTGCAGCGCTGTCTCCCGTGAGGATATTTCCCCAGTTTCCTTGCATATCTATAATCAAATCCTTTTGCCCGATTTGCACCATTGCATCGCCAATACTAGCATCTCCGTGTGGATGATACTGCATCGTATGGCCGACAATGTTCGCCACTTTGTTGTAACGACCATCATCTAACTCCTTCATCGAGTGCATAATCCTACGTTGAACTGGCTTGAAACCGTCTTCAATTGCAGGAACGGCTCGCTCCAGGATTACGTAAGACGCATAATCCAAAAACCAATCCTTGTACATTCCCGTTACCTTTGTGATGGTATCCTGGCTGTCGTCTTCTTGGTTGTCGTAAAAATGCCCCGTAGATTCGGTGGATTCCTGACCTTCGTCTATTGGTTCTAAATTTTCTTCTTCGTCCATTTATTTAATTCAAATTTTAAATCTGAAGATTAATTTTCTTTTATTAATTGCTCTAAAACCTCTTTGCTTGGCAAAACCGTTTTGTATTTGCTGGCAAAAATCTGTTCGTTATTTTCTGGCAATGTATATTTTACTACAGCTTCGCTTTTATTTTGGCAAAGCACGATTCCAATTGTTTTGTTTTCATCTTCAAGACGCATTTCTCTGTCATAATAGTTGACATACATTTGCATTTGTCCTAAATCTTGATGCTTTAATTCGCCTATTTTCAAATCAATTAAGACAAAACATTTTAAAATTCTATTATAAAAAACCAGATCAATTCTGAAATGTTTATCATCAAAAGTGATGCGTTTTTGTCGAGAAACAAATGTGAATCCATTTCCTAGCTCTAACAAGAAATGTTCTAGTTTATTAATGATTTCTTCTTCCAAATCACTTTCAGAATAAGAATGTTTTTCTGGCAGTCCTAAAAATTCCAAGATATAGGGATCTTTGATTATATCTTTTGGTTTTTCAACAATTAATCCTTTTTCAGAAAGTCTTTGTATTTCTTCTTTGTCTCTGCTTAAAGATAATCGAGTATATAAAGCGGAATCATATTGGCGCTTTAATTCTCTTAAACTCCAGTTATTTTTAGCCGATTCAATTTCGTAAAAGTTTCTTTCCTCTTTGTTGTCAATTCGCATCAAAAAGGTATAATGTGACCACGTTAAAACAAAGGATGAATTTCTTGTTTCGAAAATCGTCGACAGTGTCTGCGATTTTTCATCTTTCTCAGAAACTCCTGCCTGTGACTGGGATATTTGCTCAGAATTAGAAATATGAGACAGTGTCTCGTAAATTGAATAAGCTATATAAAATCTCTTCATATTCTGAAGATTATCTACCGAAAATCCCTTTCCAAATTCTTCAGTTAATCTTTTCGAAAGACCTTTCAGCAATTGCTTACCATATTCGGCTCGCTCTTTTCCATTCTGTTCCTCCTCAACAATCATTTTTCCAATGTTGAAATACGTATAAACCATTGTATGATTTACAGTTCTTACAACCTGAAGTCTTGCCTCTTGCAAAAGCGTAACTATCTGATGAAAAAAGTTATTTTGAAGATTGTCCTGCATATAAATTTATAAAGTTCAATAAACGGAAATTTTACTTCTCCACAACATCTAATTCCACCTTCAAATTATTGATGATGAACTTCTGTCTGTCAGGTGTATTTTTCCCCATATAGAAAGACAAAAGCTGTTCGATGGAAGTTCCTTTGTCCAACATAATTGGATCTAAACGAATGTCTTCTCCAATAAAATGCTTGAACTCATCTGGCGAAATCTCTCCCAAACCTTTAAATCGCGTGATTTCTGGTTTTGGTTTTAATTTTTCGATGGCATTTATACGTTCTTCTTCCGAATAGCAATAAATCGTTTCCTTTCTGTTCCTCACCCTAAACAACGGAGTTTGAAGAATATACAAATGTCCTTCCTTGATTAATTCAGGGAAAAATTGCAAGAAAAATGTGATTAACAACAATCGGATGTGCATTCCGTCAACATCGGCATCGGTTGCAATTACGATATTGTTGTAACGTAAATCGCCCATGTCTTCTTCGATATTTAAAGCCGCTTGAAGCAAGTTGAACTCCTCGTTTTCATAAACAATTTTCTTGCTCATTCCGTAGGAATTCAAAGGTTTTCCTCGCAAACTGAAAACGCCTTGAGTGTTTACATCACGTGATTTTGTAATAGAACCTGAAGCAGAATCTCCTTCGGTAATAAAAAGCGTACTTTCTAAATATCTTGGGTTTTTAATATCGGTCAAATGCACGCGGCAATCACGCAATTTTTTATTGTGAAGATTAGCTTTCTTTGCTCTGTCTTTAGCTAATTTCCGAATTCCAGAAAGCTCTTTTCGTTCTCTTTCAGCTTGCAAAATCTTACGTAAAAGCAAATCTGCCGTTTCGGGATTTTTATGTAGAAAATTATCCAGTTTGTTTTTCACGAAATCGTTGACAAAAGTTCGCACCGAAGGCAAATCAGGACCCATATCGGTTGAACCCAATTTGGTCTTCGTTTGCGATTCAAAAACAGGTTCCATCACTTTTACCGAAACCGCACTCACAATCGATTTTCGAATATCCGAAGGCTCGAAACCTTTGTTGTAAAACTCACGAATCGTCTTCACTACCGCTTCACGGAAAGCAACCAAATGCGTTCCTCCTTGTGTTGTATTTTGACCGTTCACAAAAGAATGATATTCTTCAGAATATTGTGATTTACTGTGTGTCAAAGCTACTTCTATATCATCGCCAAGAAGATGGATGATTGGATATACCATATCGTCTTCTGCAATGTTTTCGTCTAACAAATCTTTCAATCCGTTTTCAGAAAAATATTTTTCGCCGTTGTAAATTATCGTCAAGCCTGTGTTCAGATAGCAATAATTTTTCAGCATTTTCACCACATATTCGTTCCTGAATTTGTAGTTTTTGAATATGGCTTCATCTGGAATGAACGTTACTTTCGTTCCTTTTCGCTTTGTAGTATCAATTACATCTTCCTCTAGAACCAAATTTCCCGCAGAAAATTCAGCTGCTTTTTGCTTGTCGTCTCTTACAGATTCTACTCTAAAATAGTTCGACAAAGCGTTCACAGCCTTGGTTCCTACACCATTCAGACCTACCGATTTCTTAAATGCAAGCGAATCATATTTTCCACCCGTATTCATTTTTGAAACCACATCAACGACCTTTCCAAGCGGAATTCCACGGCCATAATCCCTCACGGCAACGGTTTTGTCCTTGATTGTCACCTCAATAGTTTTTCCGGCACCCATAACGAACTCATCGATACAGTTGTCCAAAACCTCTTTCAATAAAATATAAATACCATCATCTGGCGAAGAACCGTCACCCAATTTCCCGATATACATTCCGGGACGCATCCTGATGTGCTCTTTCCAGTCGAGGGAACGGATATTGTCTTCGGTATACTGATTTTGTTCTGACATTTGAAATTTATGGATTTTGTGCTAATATACAGTATCGAGAGGAAAAATGAAAGTAGAAAAATGTAAAGTTATTAATAGGATATTGACAAGATTATTTTAGATTTTAAATTGCAGATTTGCTATTTCTATTTGGCCACCGAAGCCTCAGGATTGGGATTTGGGACTTTAGAATTGTGATTGCGTTTGATTATCCTAACTATTTGATAACTTTTAGATTACGTTTTATTTGCTTATGTTTTGTTATTTTGATTGAAACAAATGTATTATGAAATTCTTCAGTCTAAAATTCATAACGTTTATTAAGGAATGGCTTTTTTTGAAGGCTATGCAATCTAGTTTCCGTCATTAATCATTAAGAACGTATTCTTTAATGGATAAAGCAGAGGACTCGATTTTGAGCAGGGAACAATTTGGAACAGATTTTTTGTGGGGTGTTTCTACCGCCGCTTTTCAAATTGAAGGTGCTCATGATGCCGACGGAAAAGGACTTTCTATCTGGGATGTCTTTTCGGCAAGGAAAGGCAAAATAAAAAATGGACATCACGCCCTGGATGCTTGTGATTTCTACAATTGCTATAAGGATGACATTCAACTGCTACGTCAACTCAATATTCCCAACTTTAGGTTTTCCATCAGTTGGTCGAGAGTCATGCCGACAGGTGTCTTGCCTGTAAATGAAGCCGGTATAAGATACTACAACAAAATCATTGACTTTTTATTGGAATGCGGAATAGAACCCTGGGTGACTCTCTATCATTGGGATTTACCGCATGCGTTGGAAGTAAAGGGAGGCTGGACAAACAGGGAATGTGTGTCCTGGTTTTCGGAATATACAGCGGTTTGCGCAAAACATTTTGGCGACCGGGTTAAGAACTGGATTATCGTCAACGAACCGTCCGTATTTACTGGTGCAGGCTATTTTTTGGGTGTTCATGCTCCAGGGAGAAGAGGTATTACGAATTATATAAAAGCCATGCATCATGTCACATTGGCAACAGCTGCTGGTGGAAAAGTGGTTCGAAATACGGTAGCAAATGCAAATATTGGCACTACTTTTTCCTGTACCCATATTGAGCCTTACAGCCAGAAACCAAAGGATATAAGAGCTGCAAAACGAGTAGACACGCTGTTGAACAGGACTTTTATAGAGCCTATTCTTGGACTCGGATATCCTCAGGAAGATTTGAAAGTCTTAAAGAGACTGGATCGCTACATTATTGGGGATGATCGTAAACATCTGGCTTTTGATTTTGATTTTATTGGACTGCAATGCTATACCAGAGAAGTAGTAAAATATTCCCTGATAACGCCGTACATAGGTGCTTCGTTGGTTCCTGCTAAAAAAAGAGGAAAGCCTTTTACTACGATGGGATGGGAAGTCTATCCTGAAGCCATCTATCATATCCTTAAAAAATTCAGCGGTTATAAAGGAATGCCGAAAATTCTAATCACCGAAAATGGTGCCTCATTTGCCGATACGGTCATTGATGGAAAAGTAAACGACAAGGAACGGACCCAATATCTTCAAGAACATCTGCAACAAATTCTCAAGGCAAAAAAGGAAGGATGCAATGTAGAGGGCTATTTTGTGTGGAGCCTTACCGATAATTTTGAATGGGCCGAAGGCTATAACGCTAGGTTCGGTTTAATTCATGTGGATTTTGACACACAGCAACGGATTATTAAGGATTCGGGATTGTGGTTTGGAAAGTTTTTAGACCCTACTATTTAAGAGGAACACTTCTTCTGCATTATTTTGAACATTGCTCTATCATTTAATTTTTAGTACTTGTTTTTTATTTAAATTTCTATATTTGGGGAATATCCCTTATTCTTCAAGATGTACCCAAAAAATTTACAAAAGATTTTGCTTATCGTTCTTTTGGTGTTGCAGGCAAATTTTTCGTTTGCACAAGCTTCAAAGGCAAAATGCGATAGTTTGATTGAAGCCGGAAAAAAAGCACTCGACAAAAACCAGCATACCCACTCACTTGAACTGCTTTTTCAGGCACTCGACTTGGCGAAAAACAACGGTTTGGACAAACAGGAATTCTTGGCATTGAATAACATCGGGACTAACTATTACAGACTTTCGGAATTTGGCGAAGCCCTCAATTATTATCTTGAAGGCTACACCATAGCCATCAAGAAACTGACCCCAAACGAAGAGATTCTTGTTTTGAACAACATTGCGATTCTTTATTTTGAAGAAAAAAAATACGATCAGGCAAAGGATTATTTTACTCGGGTTTATACGGCATCAAAAGAAAACAAAGAAAATCTTACAGCGGGAGTGGCAGCCATTAATCTAGGCACACTTTCCGTAGAGAAGAACGATTTGGAACTGGCAAAAAACTATTATGAGGAAGCCTTGCCACTTGTGTCGGAAAGGCCAGAATATATTGTTCTTGCCAAAGGCGGATTGGCAAATTGTGAGCTATTACTGGGAAATACCAACAAGGCCAGAAAAACCGCCCAATACCTCATCGACACTACAAAAGATTTGGAATTTTATCATGCCGATGTAGAATTGCTTCTGATTATTGCCAAATCCTACCTTCAGGAAAACAAATTGGATGTAGCAGAGGAATATATCCAGAAAATAACCACGAAGAAACCCAAACTGGAAACAAAAATCAAGCTTTATAAGTTGCTTACGGAAATCAATATCAAAAGAAAAACGCTTGATAGGGCTTTGCAATACAAGGATTCTTTGTTTGAAGCCACTGCAAAACTGAATGCAAGCAAAAACGAAAAACTTTTTGAAAACAGCAAGATAAAATTTGAATTACAGCAGTATAAAAACCAATCGATGCTCAATGAAGCCAAACTGGTTAGCGAACGGAAGATTTTTTATTTTGTGCTGTTGTTCATCATCGTCATTGTATTGTTTGCCTTGTGGACGGTTCGGAATTTATCCTTAAAACTGAAGCAGAAAAAGCTGATTGCCGAACGGAACGAACAAATATTGGCGTTGGAATTAGAGAAGGAAAAAAGAGAATCGTTGTTGCTTGAAAAACAATTCAATGAAAACCAAGCTGTTTCGCTACTTCAGCAAGAGAAATTGAAAAATGAAGTCGAAATAAAGAACCGGAAGCTATCCGCGAAAGCGTTATACCTCTCTGGAAAAAACGAGATGATTGAGGAAATCTTGTCGGAATTGTCGGTTCTTCCGCAGGTTTCTAAAGATAATACGCTTGTTTCCCACATCCATTCCTTGAAAAACCAGTTGAAGGCCGATAACGAATGGGACAATTTCATCACGCATTTTGAAGAAGTGAACCAAGGTTTTCTGGATGCCTTGAAATCAAAACATCCAGCCTTGACGATAAACGACATCCGATACATCTCCTATATTTATATGAGCTTGAGCACAAAAGAAATCGCATCTATGTTGAGCATTACCCAAGATTCGTGCAGAAAAAGGAAAGAAAGGGTGCTGGCTAAGATGAACCTTCCCAAGGAAACAAACCTATACGATTACCTAACTTCGCTCTAAGGAAAGGTTTCTGTTCCATTTTTGTCACGGCAATTGTCCTACTTTGTCACGGTCGGAATCGGGTTTTATAATGGAACATGTTCTAAATTTGGAATCACTTCTATTAAAAAACCAGAATTTATGAAAAAAACTACACTACTCGTCTTGCTTCTTTTTGGAGTATGGACAAGCTCTTTTGGCCAAGCCAGTTTATGTGAGGATGCCGAATCTATAACACTGCCGTTTTCTACTTTTGATGACACTGACTATTATGGAAATAATTACGACGGTTATCCCGGATCTTCTTGCGGAACACCCAATAATTTCCTTTATGGTAATGACGTGGTTTATGCTTATACGGCAACCTTTACCGGCTCGATCAATTTATACCTTTCTACAGATTCAGACAATGTTGGCTTGTTTGCCTATGCGAATTGTTCCGAAATAGGTCAGAATTGCATTGCAGGTGTAACCAACCAGCAAATTTTTGACAACACCATCTCAATCCAGGCCATGCCCGTTGAGGAAGGCAACACCTACTATTTTGTGATTTCGACTTGGGCTCCACCGGAAACGGCAAGCTACAGTTTGGATATTGCAGAAAACACCTGCACAAATGCTACTGCAACTTACACGCTTGTATCGGATTGTGTTTTTGGAGAAGAATTTTCGGTTGCAATAGACATTACCGATTTGGGTTCGGCTACTTCGCTGACTGTTTCGGACGATTATGGAGCAGAACAAAACGTTACCGCTACCGGAACGGTTACATTTGGTCCGTATTCTAATGGAATATCCGTCTTTTTCAAGATTGCCAATGACCAGGATGCCAATTGCGTTTTGTCAAGTACGCTACAAACCTTTACGGGTTGCATGCCTGTCAATAATTTTTGTTCGTCGGCAATTGATTTAAGTTTGGAAACGTCGCCTTTGATGGGAACAACGCTAAATGCATCCAATCAAAATATCGCAAGTTGCGACTCGTTTGTAGAAACCGGAGATGTTTATTATTCGATCTTGGTTCCTGAAGGATATACCCTGACAATCGGCCAGACCGAAAATGATTATGACTCGGTTATTACTGCCTTTATTGGTAATTGTGACGAGCAAATTGAGTTGACGTGTTTTGACGAAGACGATTTGGATACTTTTACTTATATGAACAATTCCGGAGAAGACAAAACCTTTTATTGGGTTCAGGATGGGTTTAATGGGCAAACCGGAAATTTTACGTTGGCCTGGAACCTGTCCGATTGCGTAATGCCGGAAGCTGGTTATACGATTGTTCCTGATTGTGAAAATGGTAATCAATTTTTAGTGATTGCTGCACTTTACACATTAGGTTCGGCTTCATCGGTAACCATTTCTGATGATCAGTCGAGCGAACCTCAAACACTAACCGAAACTGGACAGGTTCAATTTGGACCTTATGACAACATGACGCCAGTAATTTTCACGGTAACCAACAATGAAGATGCGAGTTGTTTTCTAGAAAGCGAACCTGTAACGCAGGAAAGTTGTCCATCAACTTGCACAAACGCTACCGTGAATTTTGCTGTTGAGCTTGATTGTGTTACTAATCTTGGCTTTTTTGTAAATGCAAATGTCACTGATATGGGAACGGCAACCTCTTTTATGATTGATGATGATCAGGAAATTGCCAGCCAGAACATCACTGCAACAGGAACCTATCAGTTTGGTCCCTATCCAGATTATACCAATATTATCTTTACCGTTTCAGACGATTTGGATGAAAGTTGTGTCCAAACCTATAGCGTTCAATCCTACACCGTTTGTCCTCCTGCAAATAATGAATGTTCGGATGCCATAGCCTTGATTCCGGGAGCCGATTTGGGTTCGGGAGGAATTCTTACTACAAATTCTGGAGGAACCCCAAGTCCAGAATTGCCACTGCCAAGTTGCGGAAACATGTATTTCTCCATTTTTGGAAAAGATGTTTGGTTTACGGTTACGGTTCCTTCATCTGGAAACATCACAATCGAAACCACAGGAAGTGGCGAGCCCGGTTTTGCGGTGGTAACCGATTCGGTTCTGCAACTCTATTCTGGCGATTGTGCAGCATTGAGTCCTATAGTTTGCGATAATGATGGAGGTACTGATTTCTTTTCTATGGTTTCCCTAACGGGTAGAACACCAGGTGAAGTTTTGTATATCCGTGCTTTCGGAGCCAACGGGACACAAGGTTCATTTATCATTTCAGCTTATGATGCATCGCTATCAACAGGTTCGTTTGATACTTCCGGTTTTACTTCCTATCCTAATCCTGTAAACGATATTTTAAATATATCCCACACGGGAAAGATTACAAACGTTGCCGTATATAATATTTTAGGACAAGAAGTTGTATCGAAAAACGTAAATGCATCTCATTCGAAAATTGATATGTCGGATTTGGCGAAAGGCACTTATTTAGTTAAAGTGACTGGAGAAGATGGAATGAAAGTGATTAAGGTTGTTAAGGGATAAATCTAAACTTATCTCACAACATAAAGCCATCCTTACTGGATGGTTTTTGTTTTTTAGCACATTTCACACTTGCTTTTTCTATCAGACAATAAAAAATAAAAGTAAAAATGAGGTTTTCCGTAATTTTAATGGCTTGATGTTTAATAATTTGGCTAATTCTAAATATAGAAATTATGCTAAAGAGATCACTTTTACTAGAAAATAGAGCATCGATTACCGCCAAGAACCTTCAATTGGTCATTAAAACCGAAACAAGAGAAAGCACTATTCCTATTGAGGATATAGGATTTATTGTAATCGACAATCCCGAAATTTATATTAGCATTCCAGCCATGAACTTGCTTATAGAAAACAATACTTCGTTAATTATTTGCGGAAAGAATCATCTGCCCAACGGGATGTTTCTTAACTTAAACAGCCATCATGTACAGCAGGAAATTTTCAGAAATCAAATCGAAGCAAGTTTGCCACTAAAAAAACAATTATGGCAGTTGACCATTGTCGAAAAGATAAAAAACCAAGGCATATTGCTCGAAAAAATTACGGGAAGTAAGAACCAATTTGAATTTCTTGCCAGTAAAGTTTTGAGCGGAGACACCAGCAATATGGAAGGTGTCGCTGCAAGCCAATATTGGAAATCATTCTTTGAGGAAGGGTTTAAGAGAGAACGCTTTGGCAATTATCCCAACAATTTTCTGAATTATGGATATGCCATATTAAGAGCCGCTACCGCAAGAGCACTTTCGGGAAGCGGACTATTGAACACTCTTGGTATTCATCACAAAAGCAAATACAACGCCTTTGCCTTGGCCGATGATATCATGGAACCTTTCCGTCCCCTTGTAGATGAAAAAGTATATGAAATCATGCAACAGTATGACGAACAAGAACTCAACACCCAGATAAAGTCCGAACTCTTGCAACTGCTTACCCGGACGGTCTATTTCAAGGAGGAGAAAAGTCCGTTAATGGTGGCTCTCCAAAAAACAGCCAGTTCCCTACAGCAATGCTACACAGGAGAAAGGAAGAAGATAAAATATCCAAAACTATGGAGCTAAACGGATACCGAATTATGTGGCTATTTGTATTTTTCGACTTACCGACAGAAACCAAGAAAGACAAGAAAAATGCGTCTGGATTTAGAAACAACCTTCTCAAGGATGGCTTCAGTATGATGCAATATTCTGTTTACGTGCGTCATTGTGCAAGTAGTGAAAGTGCCGATGTTCATGAAAAGAGGATCCATAGGCTTTTGCCTCCTTTAGGAAAAGTAAGCGTCTTGAGAATAACCGACAAGCAATTTGGTAATATTTTAAATTTTTGGGGCAAAGCCGAAGTACCAAAGGAACCACAACCTACACAATTAGAACTTTTTTAAAGAAGAGATAAACGGAAATCGCATGCGAAATGGTTTCAAATTGCGATTGCCAGTAACTGTAACAAAAAAAATGCTTCAATTATGGATTATCAAATCATAAAAGAAGCATTTTTTTGCATCGATATTTACTATTAAAACCTTGTATATCAGAAGACAACAAGCGAACTAATATCGTGTTTTCTAATCTTTAATCAAACCACAACCCCTGCTAGATTTGCTTTTAAAGCCAGTCCAATATCGTGTTTTCTAATCTTTAATCAAACCACAACCCGCAAGGTCAAAAAGAATGGTTGGATACAATATCGTGTTTTCTAATCTTTAATCAAACCACAACGTAAACAACCAAAAACCCGAAACTCAGGCAAATATCGTGTTTTCTAATCTTTAATCAAACCACAACCACCTGCACGCTTGTTGATTATACCCCGAAAATATCGTGTTTTCTAATCTTTAATCAAACCACAACAAGGTCTGCACCTCGAAGGACTGCATTTCGAATATCGTGTTTTCTAATCTTTAATCAAACCACAACGCATCAGTTGCTGCTTTATCCGCTAATCTTAATATCGTGTTTTCTAATCTTTAATCAAACCACAACTTGGTAAAGACGTTTGAAGACGCTGGTTATAATATCGTGTTTTCTAATCTTTAATCAAACCACAACAACAGCCGTGTTTACCGCTTGCAGTGCAGGAATATCGTGTTTTCTAATCTTTAATCAAACCACAACCCCAGAAACCGTTTAATGAATAATTTCATCAATATCGTGTTTTCTAATCTTTAATCAAACCACAACAAGAAAATAATAGTCTATGTAAACATCTGTAATATCGTGTTTTCTAATCTTTAATCAAACCACAACAACATTGGCGAAGCTGACAGCAAAGCCTTAAATATCGTGTTTTCTAATCTTTAATCAAACCACAACTAAAGTTTGATTTTCCGTGTGATGGAATACAATATCGTGTTTTCTAATCTTTAATCAAACCACAACGAGGAATCAAACGGATATATAAACATAGATAATATCGTGTTTTCTAATCTTTAATCAAACCACAACCAAAGGGATTGCTAACCACATTCGGCAAATAATATCGTGTTTTCTAATCTTTAATCAAACCACAACAAGCATTTTGTTTATTTCTTCAACAGTCATAATATCGTGTTTTCTAATCTTTAATCAAACCACAACGATTAATCTTTATAAATTGGATTTGTGTTAATATCGTGTTTTCTAATCTTTAATCAAACCACAACAGGATATGGGAGCGTTTTTACAGATTCCAAATATCGTGTTTTCTAATCTTTAATCAAACCACAACCGTAACTCATAGCTTTTAAATTTTGACTACAATATCGTGTTTTCTAATCTTTAATCAAACCACAACAAGTTTTTAAGTTTTTAATTTTCTGCTACAAATATCGTGTTTTCTAATCTTTAATCAAACCACAACACCACATAAGGAGCTTCTTTTCTCCACATAATATCGTGTTTTCTAATCTTTAATCAAACCACAACAATTGTCTAGCTTTAAAAATAGAAGTTTTAAATATCGTGTTTTCTAATCTTTAATCAAACCACAACATACAACCAAATAATATTTTAAAATTCTGTAATATCGTGTTTTCTAATCTTTAATCAAACCACAACTTAACGGTCGTTCGGTCGTGTTCCGATTAAAATATCGTGTTTTCTAATCTTTAATCAAACCACAACACCTCTTATAAAGTTTTTAACAACTGACGAATATCGTGTTTTCTAATCTTTAATCAAACCACAACGGAATGGAGTTCTTGACAATATTCGTTAACAATATCGTGTTTTCTAATCTTTAATCAAACCACAACAACTTATAAACAATCAGATTTATGTAGATGAATATCGTGTTTTCTAATCTTTAATCAAACCACAACTATATCTTCCTCTTTAATCACGTTTTAAAAAATATCGTGTTTTCTAATCTTTAATCAAACCACAACGCATATCCTGCGTGGTTAGGTATCCGTCTTAATATCGTGTTTTCTAATCTTTAATCAAACCACAACTACTTATAGTCATTAAAAACATCGTAATTAAATATCGTGTTTTCTAATCTTTAATCAAACCACAACGATTACTCTACCTACTCTAGGACCTCCCATAATATCGTGTTTTCTAATCTTTAATCAAACCACAACATGAATGTTGGTAAACATAAACAAGTTACCAATATCGTGTTTTCTAATCTTTAATCAAACCACAACTTTATTCCAAGCGTTGGTAACTTGTTTATAAATATCGTGTTTTCTAATCTTTAATCAAACCACAACCCAAGTACCTGATCGATTGATCATAGATGGAATATCGTGTTTTCTAATCTTTAATCAAACCACAACTTATAAATGATAATTCTGGAACTAACCGAAATATCGTGTTTTCTAATCTTTAATCAAACCACAACGAGCGTTATAGACAATATTAATTTCCTAGAAATATCGTGTTTTCTAATCTTTAATCAAACCACAACTGGATTTGACTACGCATCCGCCGAAGCACAATATCGTGTTTTCTAATCTTTAATCAAACCACAACACAGTGCCTGTCCACCAGGGTACACATACAAATATCGTGTTTTCTAATCTTTAATCAAACCACAACAAGTACGTTCAACATAGCAAGCCCATTTAAATATCGTGTTTTCTAATCTTTAATCAAACCACAACGCGTTTTGCAACATTTATGCACAAGCATCTAATATCGTGTTTTCTAATCTTTAATCAAACCACAACACAATCCTTCTTATGTCCTGGCCACCAAATAATATCGTGTTTTCTAATCTTTAATCAAACCACAACCAGGATATCATAGATGGGTTGACTATGACGAATATCGTGTTTTCTAATCTTTAATCAAACCACAACGGCCCGGCAGTTTTCTCTTTACGCAAAATTAATATCGTGTTTTCTAATCTTTAATCAAACCACAACCGGGTTTCTTTTTTCGATTATCTCCCTGATAATATCGTGTTTTCTAATCTTTAATCAAACCACAACCAGGACAATGTTCAGCTTACATCTGCATTAATATCGTGTTTTCTAATCTTTAATCAAACCACAACATTACTTTCTTTGATTAATTTGGAGATACTAATATCGTGTTTTCTAATCTTTAATCAAACCACAACCGTGACCCGAAATGATTTTAACGGTAGTTTAATATCGTGTTTTCTAATCTTTAATCAAACCACAACTATGCAGGAAATATCGTTACAGCAAAAAGAAATATCGTGTTTTCTAATCTTTAATCAAACCACAACGAGTATCTGCTGGTGGTGTTGGTGGTTCTGAATATCGTGTTTTCTAATCTTTAATCAAACCACAACCCAACGAGGTGGTTGTAATGTTTGAAAAATAATATCGTGTTTTCTAATCTTTAATCAAACCACAACAGGTGTTGGCATTTCTTTAAATTATTAAAAAATATCGTGTTTTCTAATCTTTAATCAAACCACAACATCCGCTCTACCAGCATAATTAAATCCAAAAATATCGTGTTTTCTAATCTTTAATCAAACCACAACTACTTTCTAGTCCTTGTGTTAGCCTATAGTAATATCGTGTTTTCTAATCTTTAATCAAACCACAACTTAAGCATATTGTAGATTTTTTTCGATAGGAATATCGTGTTTTCTAATCTTTAATCAAACCACAACGGTGTTATTGAAACAATCCCCATTATGTAAATATCGTGTTTTCTAATCTTTAATCAAACCACAACATATAGTTTCTATGTCTTCTTTGTGTTCTGAATATCGTGTTTTCTAATCTTTAATCAAACCACAACGCAATTGTAGTTACCTTCAATATCCAATGAAATATCGTGTTTTCTAATCTTTAATCAAACCACAACTTCATTTGGATTAGGCAAAACATTGATGCAAATATCGTGTTTTCTAATCTTTAATCAAACCACAACAGTTTCTCGAATCTCTCGATTGTGAATTGAAATATCGTGTTTTCTAATCTTTAATCAAACCACAACGAAGCAAGTCTTCCATTTGCATCATTCGCAAATATCGTGTTTTCTAATCTTTAATCAAACCACAACTTCATCATCTTTTCTAATTGGAATAATCCAAATATCGTGTTTTCTAATCTTTAATCAAACCACAACTTCTGATGGCCACATTATGACAAAGAAGTTAATATCGTGTTTTCTAATCTTTAATCAAACCACAACGGTACGTTTACCGTTGCAAAGGCAATAGCCAATATCGTGTTTTCTAATCTTTAATCAAACCACAACCTTAACTGTTGGTTCATATTTTTCCTTGAAAATATCGTGTTTTCTAATCTTTAATCAAACCACAACCTTACTATGTACTTTATATCACACTCTGAAAATATCGTGTTTTCTAATCTTTAATCAAACCACAACATCGAATGATATTTCAGTAAATCCAAATTCAATATCGTGTTTTCTAATCTTTAATCAAACCACAACGCGTGTTCTGACATTCTGTAAAGCATTTCAATATCGTGTTTTCTAATCTTTAATCAAACCACAACAATCCGAACGAAGAAATAACAATGGATTTTAATATCGTGTTTTCTAATCTTTAATCAAACCACAACGGAAAATCCATTGGCAGAAAATCTAGAGATTTTCCGTTGTGGTTTGGCTGTTTAAGAGTTTGAACAACTTTATGCCAATAAACTTCTCTTTTATACTTAGACTAAACCTAATCTGCTTTTAAATTCAATAAGCATTTCTTCTTTGGTTTGTTTTTTTGCTAAACCACTTTTTAATGCTCTATCCAATTTAGCTTGGATTTTTTCAATTTGCTCTTTTGTTAATTTTAATTCATCCATAATTTACAAAATTATTAATTTATTATCTAATTTGAACATTTATTGATGGCTTCGAGAAGTTAAAAAATCTTTACTATAGCTGAGGTCTAATTTACCTAACGCATTTAATTTAGCAGGAATTATTCTTAAAGTTGACGGACTTCTTCTTAAAACTACTTGCGAAATATCAGTCAAATCGTTTTCTGATTTAATTGGTGAAGCATAGCCAACATTTCCACCTGCAAAATTATGTCTTACTAAAACAATAATTCCGTTTTCATCGAACTTTACTATTTTAAACAATCTATTTTGTAAATCTTGAATATTTTTCCAATCAATTTCATCTTTTGGATTAATATCAAAAACTAAAAACATATCGTCTTGATGTAATTGTAGAATCGAACTTCTTTCCTCTTTTTCAAAAATATTCTTAACAATATTATGATGATTAATAACTTTATATTCTCTATTTATAAACTTGCCTTTTTCATTTGGTATTAAATCTCCATAGATTCTAGCTTCATAATTTGTATATGAGTCCTTATTAAAATAAAAATCAAATTTATGTCCAAATTTCAACTTACCATCTTTATCTATAGCTTGATTCCTGTCTGATTTTCTAATCTCTTTATAATCTTTAAGGTTAGATTTTGATGATTTTATTCTCAATCTTTTAATTATCATTTCGCTAATATCTTTACGCTTTTCTTCATCATAATATTTTGGCAAAATCATATACCCCATTTTATTACTTTCCTTAACAAAAGACTCTAAACCTACTTCTTTTGCAAAATCTAAAATACGTTTTTTTATTCCTTCATCAATTATATTTTCTTCAATATCCTTTACTGTCAAATTAGAAACTTTTTCTCTTTGTGCAAATATCAACTCACCATCTTTCTTAATATGTGCATACGGATTTTGACTATTGAGTCTTCCTCTTAAATTTAACTTCTTGGCATTTTCTTTTTGAGCATTTATTAACAATGGTTTTATTCTGTCAGTTTGTTTGTGATAAACCAAAACTTCTTTATGCAAATTTTTCATTCGTTCCACAAAATTTTTCATTGGCTCTTTTGCACTAATTCGTGGATTAGAATTACCTCTAAAATAATCATTCTCATATTTGTGATACAACTCTGAAATCCTGTTTGCTGTTCCTTTTTCTGCACAAGCCACAACAATTGCATCAATACAATGATGGATATGATTGCTTCTATCTTTTATGTCTTCATTACCTTGAAGCCCCCAAATTTTTCGTAGAGTATCTGTTATTTTTCCATTAACTACATTTACTTTATTAAAATAGGAGTTGAGATAAGCTCTTGCATATTTTGTAATTATCCTTGTATCAACAAGATTCGCATTTGTAAATTGATTATTAATTTCTTCAATTTCAAAATTTCTATATTTTTCACGTAAATAATCTAATTTCATTTTGGTGTAATGCGCTTTTGTCATCACCTCATCGTGAGCCACGGCATCTGTAATTGCTTTTGCTGCGTTTTTGAATTTTTTGTATTCAAATTTTAAATCGCTTAATGAAACATTCCATACAATATTCATATTGGGTTTTTTACCAACAAAAGAGTACGATTTTAAATGTTCATTTCTATTCAATAAAATAATTTCTTTGTTGATTTCTTTACCATTAAAATGTACACTTAACAGCCCTGGTAAAACAGCTTTTTTATAATTTCTATTAAAATCATAATTCGCTAAAGTTTTATTTTTTAAAGAATTATCATTGTTTTTACTTCTTGGAATTGTATGTTCAATATCATAAACTGTTTGTTTATTCAAGAAATCTCTCGGTGTAATTGTTTCAGAGGTATATAAACACCTTCCGTTTTGCTCACTATATAAAATGTATTTGGCAATTTCAGAATCGCTTGGTATTTTACTTTTTCTATCTTCTTCTGGATAACATTCAATAATCTTTTCTCTTGCCCAAGTTCTGATTTCCTCTTGTTCCTTCTGCCATATTGATAATGCTCTTCTATAACTTGCACTATTTATTTCGCCAGCAACTTCAAGATTAACTTCGGTATCTTTATCAACCAATCCTTTTCTGATTAATTCATTACACAATCTTTTTACTTGGTGCATTGCTCTATCGAAAACTGGGTTTTTTATTGAAGTAATTTCAGGATTACCCAGTTTTTTATCTGCTTTTGGATAAGATTCAATTGCTGATGGATGATATAATTTAGAAACATCAATCTTATCATTTGGAAAAATTTCTCTCAATTCTTCTTCAATAAATTTAGGAATAGTTTTAGTCGAAAGATAATTTACATCTTTAGGTAATTTATCACAAGCAACTTCAAAAAACAAATTCCAACAAGTTTCAGTTATTTCTGCAACTTCTTCTTTCTTCATAGAACCTAATTGAATTTCTCCAATCCAATTAGCTATTTCATATTCTAATTCTCTCTTATGAGCTTCAATACTAAATTGATTGTTACCTAAAGAATTTTCTCTGTTATCTTTAAATTTGCTGATGTAATTATTTACAATGCCTTTATTTTGTTTTTCAAATCTAAAATTCTCTAATGCTTTTTTAATGGTTTCAGAAACTTGATTTTGCTCAACACCAGAAATTTTTCTTCCTAAAACTTCGGAAACATTAGCTAAGAAAACAGCATTTGTATAAATTTCTCCCCTTTCCAAATATGGAATTATTTTCTTTATGGCAGATTTACTTAAACTACCATAACCTTTTACTAACTTTATTTTTACAAAGTTTTCAATTCCTTTTTCATCAAGTTGCAAATGCTTTTTTGCAAATTCTGCTCTAACCGTTTTTTTATCTTTAGACCCAAATGAATCCATTTGTAAACAATGCCAAATATCTTCAATACTTGATTGTTTCTTTCCCTTTTCATCTTTATATCCAGTATTTAGAAGCTGCATAGCATTATAGTTTTCAATACCAATTGCTTTCCTTAAAGATGAAGTAGTTGGACAAGCAGAAAACTTTTTGTCCATTGGGAAGTTAAAGCTAATTACAGCTTTAATTTCTGAATCTTTATCAAGTTCTTTCCCTTTCAGGAAAACTTCCTCTGGTCGTTTAATGTAGTTATAAGAAAGTCCATTGCTTAATTTATTTGCAATTTTACCAAATTCAAAATCTGTTATCTGTAAAAACTCGTTTTTGATAAGTTCTTTCTCTTCACTATTTAAAAAATCTAATTTGTCTTCAAACTCTCTTTTTATTTTAATCCTATTTACAGATTCCCACATTCTGAACTCTTCAAATAATGGATGTGATAATCCAATTCTTTTTCGCTTAGGTTCTAATGTGCATTTTGCAACTAATCCTTTTTGGCTTTTTAATGGCCTTTGATAAAAAATAGCATTGTGCAACTTATCTTTTAAATCGCCAGTAATATTTTGAATTTCACAGATATGATTAAACTCTGCTTCATAGTGTTTTTCTCTATGAGTATATCTTCCTCTAATTCTATTTATTAATCCCGTATCTTTATCTTGTTTGTTATAAATTGAATAAAAATAACATCCCATCGTTGGAAATCCTTCCATTTCTTTTGAAAGTTTTCCAATATCTGACATCACTTTTCCCAAATTTTCAGGTTTTTCAAATTCAGCTTCAATGAATATTTTTATGTTTTCTAAAAGAGGTTCGGTTTTTAAAACTTTACTAATTTTGGAATTCAGTTTTTTTACTTTGTCATCAGATTTATACAAATTAAAAATAACTTCATAAGGTACTTTAAAATCTCCTGAACCTGAACAATTTTCAAGTAATTTATTTACATCTGTTTTAAATAAATCAATTTTATCATCCGATTGCTCATCTTCTGAATTTGACAAATATCCTCTTCTTTGTGACAAATGATAAAAGGCTCTACCAAGTTGCAATCTCCCTTCATTTGTGTCCATCATACCTGGCTTGCTGGCTGCCAAATTTCTTAAATAGTAAGGTTGTTTCAATTTTTCAGTTTGACTATTTCCATTCTTTTTTCCTGTTCGTTGCCAATCAATAAAATGAATATTTTCACAAGGATAAATTTTCTTATTCTTCCAACGATTCAATTCGCCTACTTCAAATTTTGGACACAAACCGAATTCATTAAGAACTTTCAAGGTTCCAATTTTTCTCAAACGAATTCTATCAATTCTCCTTCTAGCCCCCCTGAATCCTCTTCTTTCAGATGCTTTTGAGTTTTCATTAGCATCAACACTTTTAGAAAAAATATAACTTCCTTTTGATGGAGTTAATTCTCCATTCTCATCTTCTATTTTTAAAAAATCATAAATTCCATCTTCTTTTTCAACAACAGTCCAGCCTAAACTATTTGTTCCTATATCTAAACCAAGTTTTCTTTTACTCATCTTGTATATTTTTATAAAATTAATTTTATATATTTGCTGTAATCAAATCACAATAAGGTCCTTGTCAACAAGTGAACCGTGGGAATTATCTCGAAAGAGTACCTAAATAGAGCCTCCAATTTATTGGAGGTTCGTTGTTTTTAAAAGATATCCAATCCTAAAATCTTTGCCATATCCTTTAAAATTTAATACGCTCGAAATCTACAATAAAAAAAATTAACACAATTACGGTTTTCCACATTCAAACCAACTTATTTTTTGCATACATTTGTAACTGATTAAAATTTCTAATCTTTAATCTTATCACAATAAGGCTATATGCCGTAGATGAAAATCTTTAGTCCTGCTTCGGTGGGACTTTTTTTATTTCTCTCTTCTAAATTCTTCTACTCTTCAAAACATAAAACCTACATTTTTCGGCTTGATGATTCTAACCACTTCAAGTAACTTAAAACCCTTCCGAATTAGTAGACCTTTATTTCCCTAACTATAAACTCCCATAGAACATTTCATAAATTAAGCACAAATACTTCGGTTTTTCATTACGCAAAAAAATACTAGTGTTTTCAACGTAAAAAACAGTTTATTTAATAAAAATTAAAATAAAACGCAACCTTTTATTATTTTTTTAATCTAACAGGTATAACCATCAATCAAAAAATCAATTTTATGAAGACAAAATTTTTTACCCTTTTGGCTTTGCCTTTTTTATTAGGCTCGTGTGTAGGTGATGAGGATCAATTCAATTTAACTGTTCCTGTTCAAGATAATAAGGTGCTTTTATTAAAAGTAGATTATACGACAAATGTTTTTGAAGAAGGAAAGGAACTTACATTTTCTGACACTACTGCCACTTTTACGGTAGAAACAGAATATCAGACTCCGGCAGATTTTGGTGGGATTCAGCTCTACTACCAGGAATTGGATGCGAAGATTTTTGATGGTACCATTCACTGGATGGGTTTGGGAACGATTTCCTATCCCGAAAGTTTTGATCCGGCAAGCAGTTTTGACGTGGTTCTGACCAATGATTTTGTTTTCCCGACAGAGGGCTTTGAGAATGTTTTCAACCCTAATCAGGAAACCTATGATTATCAGACGGTTTGGAGTGCTGTTCAGAGCTTGGTCAAGGTTCGAGAATATCTTTTCTCTAATCCCGATGCTACTGCAAAGATTTTCCTATACACGCCAAGTGTAGGCATTGGAAATCCTGCTGAATGGGATTGGATCATTATACTTAAAAATTAATTTTCTGTATGTTCATAGTTTTTGTTTTGTTTTGTTTTAATTGGGAATGCGTTTTATCTTTTTGGGATGAGACGCATTTTTTTTGTGATGCGTTTTATTCCTATCGCGATGCGATAGGCTAGGTTGCGTAACCCTTTCAGGGTTTAACGTTTAGATTTTCAAGTACCTTTTTTGTATTTTATTTGTAAATCATTAACAATTTTGGTAACAAATGATGTTGTCGTTCGTCAAACCTTAAAAACCTAAAAACATTTATTTTGGAAACTATATTATCAATCAAAAATCTTCATAAACGTTACGGTTATGTTCATGCCGTGAATAACGTTTCGCTCGAAATTCAGAAAGGCAATGTTTATGGCATTCTGGGACCAAACGGAAGTGGAAAATCGACCACTCTGGGTATCGTTTTGAATGTGGTTAACAAAACTTCGGGCGAATTCAGCTGGTTCGACGGAAAAATGGATACGCATGAAGCCTTGAAAAAGGTGGGTGCCATTATCGAGCGTCCAAACTTTTATCCTTATATGACGGCCAAGGAAAATTTGGAATTGGTTTGCAAGATCAAAGGCATCAACTATTCTAAAGTTCAGGAAAAGCTGGAACTCGTGGGCCTAATGGAACGAAAAGACAGCAAATTCAGAACTTTTTCTTTGGGGATGAAACAACGGTTGGCAATTGCTTCTGCCCTATTGAACGATCCAGAAATACTGATTTTGGACGAACCAACAAACGGTCTTGATCCTCAAGGAATTCATCAAATCAGGGACATCATTAAATTTATTGCTTCGCAGGGAACCACCATTTTGCTTGCTTCGCATCTTTTGGATGAAGTTGAAAAAGTGTGTTCGCATGTTTTGGTTTTGCGTAAAGGACAAATTTTATATTCGGGAAGAGTTGATGGCATGACGGCAAATGAAGCTTTCTTTGAAGTGTGCTCTGATGATAATCTGGTTTTGAAAACTGCTTTAGAAAACCATCCGTCGGTTGAAAAAGTGGTGGAGGAAAAAGGCAAATTATTGACTTATGTGAACCAAGATTTGAGTGCTTCGGACTTGAACCGTTTCCTTTTCGAAAAAGGAATTTCCTTGACCCATCTTGTGAAAAAGAAAAACAGCCTGGAAGAGCAATTCCTTGAAATCACCAAAAATCATCCATCAAAAAACTAAAACAAAATGAAACGATTACTCTCTATAGAATTACAAAAAATATGGAAAAACAGGGCTAGCCGTGTTTTGACCCTTACCTATTTTATACTGCTGACTTTTATTGCATTGATTGCTTCTATAAAATTTGACATTGGAAATTTCAAGATTCATTTTGCAGAATTAGGTATTTTTAATTTTCCGTATATCTGGCACTTTAATACTTATATCGCTGCAATACTTAAATTTTTTCTTGCCATTGTGATTGTATCTATGATGGCAAACGAATACAGTTATGGAACATTAAAGCAGAATTTGATTGATGGAATGAGCAAGAAAGAATTTGTACTTTCAAAGTTTATTACCGTAGTGATGTTTGCTTTTGTATCGACGGTTTTTATCTTTATAATGTCGATGATCCTGGGGTTGAGCTTTTCTTCCTATACTGAACTTGGGATTATCTTTTCGGATTTGGATTATCTTCTGGCCTATTTCGTTAAGCTGGTTGGTTTTTTCTCCTTCTGTTTGTTCTTGGGTATCTTAGTGAAGCGTTCGGCCTTTGCCATTGGTTTTCTCTTTGTTTGGAACATTATCGAAGGAATTAGCATTGCTGTATTGAATTATCAAGTGTTTCCAACAAGTGACTATGACCGTAACTTTACGCAGTTCTTGCCACTTGAATCAATGAGCAACCTGATTGTAGAACCTTTTACCAGATTATCCGTTGTTAAATCTATTGGAAATCAAATTGGTGTTGCAGATTCAAAAATATACAGTGTAGATTATTCCGCGATTTTAATTGTGTCGCTATGGATCGTTATATTTATGTTAATGTCATACAAACTCCTAAAAAAACGAGATTTGTAGTATCTTTGCCGATACTTATGAAAGCTATAAATTACCCCCTTTATATGCTGTTTCTGTTGTTCTTTTCGGCAACAGTTTCCGCACAATATATAACCGTTGACGACAATGTACCGTTTGAGGATTTAGTTCGAGATGTTTTGATTGATAATCCATGTGCAAATGTTTCCAATATCACGGTGACCTCATGGGCTTTTGGAGCAGGTAATTCATACGGCTATTTTACTTCAGGAACAAGTGGTTTTCCCTTTCAAGATGGCGTATTGCTAACCACTGGAAGAGCCACGAGTGCTATTGGTCCAAATAGCAATATTTTAAGTGAAGGACCTGCAAGTTGGCCCGGTGATTTAGATTTAGAACAAGCATTAGGCATTGTCGGAAGCTCTAAAAATGCGACCGTTTTGGAATTCGATTTTTTGCCTTTGGCGAACAAGATCAGCTTTGATTATATCTTTTCTTCGGAACAATACTTAACCAATCCATCACCCAACCAATGCAGTTTCACTGATGGTTTTGTTTTTCTTTTAAAAGAAGCCAATGGCACGGACCAATATGAAAACCTTGCCGTTGTTCCTGGAACTGGAATTCCTGTAAAAACAAATACAGTTAGAGGCCCTGGAACAATCTGTCCGGCTTCAAATGAAGCTTATTTTGATGCTTTTAATGGTTTTGAACACCCTACTAACTATAATGGTCAAACAGTGGTTATGAAAGCCCAAGCTAATGTAACGCCTGGAGTTTTGTATCATATAAAGCTAGTAGTTGCCGATCAGGGAAATAATTTATACGATTCTGCTATTTTTTTAGGAGGAGGAAGTTTCAATATCGGGAAAGACCTTGGGTCCGATAGAACCCTTGCAAACGGCAACCCGCTATGCCATAATGAAACCTATATTCTTGACGCTACAGAAACAGGCACTAACACCTACCAATGGTTTAAAAACAATACACCAATATCAGGAGCCACTAATCCCACCTATACTGTTCAAGATGCAGGAGCATACAGTGTCCAGATTACATTAGACGGAACGGTTTGCACATCAACTGGTGGTCCAATTAATATTGAATATGCTCCAGTGCTAAACCCAAGCCAAGCCACATTGGTTCAATGTGATGATAATAATGATGGCATTACAGTGTTTAACCTATTAAACGCAACCTCTCAAATAATTACAACTGACCCGAACATTATGGGAGTCTTTTATTATGAAAATCAAAATGATCCAAATCCAATAGACAATGCTTCCAGTTACACATCTGTTCCAAAAACTATTTTTGCAAAAGCACTAAATGAATATGGTTGCTTTAGCTTTATCGAGGTCTTTTTAGAAATCGCCAATAATAATGTTCCAGTTCCTGCCCCAATTGAAGTTTGTGATGGAGATGACAACCAAGACGGAATCCATGAATTTGATCTAACTTCTGAGGTTACACCAACAATTACCAACGGACTTCCTGCAGGATTGACGATTGCCTATTATGCAACCTCAGATGATGCTTTGATTGAAGCAAATCCTTTGCCTAATAATTTTAGCAACACTACTCCTGTTCAAGAAATCATCTGGGCCAGAATTTTGAATGGTCCTGATTGTTATGGCATTATTCCTGTGACACTTATCGTGAATACTTTTACCGCTCCAGATTTTGAGGACCAAGAAAAATACCTTTGTGAAGGGTTCAACAGCATCACATTATCCGTTCCAGATGCATATGAAAGTTATCTTTGGAATGATGCAAATGCCTCAACCACCAACCGTATTACAGTCACTTCTGCAAGAGAATATACCGTCACTGTTACTGACTTGAATGGCTGTGAAGACACTAAAAAATTCATAGTAGAACCTTCTGGCAGAGCCGAAATCACTTCGGTAGAAATTAATGATTTTGCTGGTGGAGAGAATTCTGTTTTAATTAATTATACAGGACTTGGCGATTATCAATTTTCTATTGATGGCACAAATTATCAAGATAGTCCGCTTTTTATAAATGTTCCTTCGGGATTTTACATTGTTTATGTGAAAGACATAAACGGATGTGGTGTAAAAGAAAAAGAAATTTATGTATTGGATTATCCAAAATTCTTTACGCCAAACAATGATGGATTCAATGACATCTGGGAAATTGATTATTTGAGAAGAGAACATCCAAGGGCAAAAATTTCAATTTTTGACCGCTATGGCAAATTGCTCTACAGTTTTTCCGGTCAAGCCGATGGATGGGACGGCAACTTTAATAAGCAACCTCTTCCTGCTTCTGATTATTGGTTTAATATCACTTTGGAAAATAACAGAGTTATAAAAGGTCATTTTTCTTTAAAAAGATAACCAACTATACAAATATTACGATAAATTTGTTTTTCTAATTTTTTAAAATGGTTAAATTAAACTACCTATATCTGTTCCTCTTTCTTTTTATAGCATCAAAAAGCACAGCTCAAAACGATTGTGTCGATGCTATCATTGTATGTGGCAATACCGGCTTTGAAGGATTGAGTGCTACAGGTGTTGGAATTCAAGAGCTTAACGGAACTAATACTTGCGGAAGCAACGAAAACAATAGTATTTGGCTACAGCTTTCGATAGCCAATGGAGGAACTTTAGGCTTTATCTTGACACCCGAAAGCACAAACATTAATGTCGATTTTGATTTCTTTGTCTATGGTCCAAATGTTTCCTGTAACAATATTGGTCAAGCCAAAAGATGCTCAACCATAAATCCCGCCGCCATGGGAGCCGCCAATAATCTAACCGGAATGAGGGACATTGCTTCCAATCAAGAAAGCGAAGGTCCAGGGACAACCAACCCTGCTGATAATGGTTTTGTTGAATGGCTTACCGTAAATAACGGAGAAACCTATTTTCTAATTATCGACAGGCCGATTGGAACCAGTAATTTTTCGCTAACTTGGACGGGAACTGCCACATTCAACCAACCTCCTACTTTTCAAATTCCAGTGGGAACAGGTTTGGACATAGAAAAATGTGATACCGATTTGGTTCAAGATGGCTTCACAGAATTTGATTTGGAACAAAACACCAACACGATTATTGGAACACAAACGGGCGTTGCTGTTACCTATCATCTCAACCAAAATGATGCTCTAACGAATGATACCTTCATAAATAATTCTACAAATTTCACTAATACCTCTAATCCTCAAACCATTTTTGCAAGAATTACAGATACAACAACGGGCTGTTTCAGCATAAGTGATTTTGAAATTGAAGTCATCAATTCTGTAAATATCCCAGGAAGTAGTTTTGCTATTTGCGATGACACTTCGGATGGTGATGATGGCAACGGACAAGGTACTTTTGTTTTAAGCGATGTTACCACAGCGATTATGGAAGGCCAGGACCTGACCGGACTCCTTATTGATTACTATTCTTCCAATACTAATGCAAGGGATAATATTGGTGCTTTTTCACCTACCTACTATAACTCTACTCCAAATCAGGAACAAGTATTTGTAAAAGTTACCAATCCTGATGGATGCTTTAGAATAAAGGCAATAGATCTTATTGTAAATCCGCTTCCCACAAAAGTTACCACAACATTGGTTCAATGTGATTCTGGTTTAAACCCTGACGGCATAACCTTATTCAATCTAAACCAAGCTATTCCGTCTTTAACCAATGGAGCTTCTAATTTAAGTGTTTCCTTTTTTGACAATGGCAACCCAATTAATACCAATTATACAAATACATCTAATCCTCAACAAATCCAAGCAGTGGTAACCAATACCCGTACTGGTTGTTCTAGTTTTAGCATTTTGAATCTTGAAGTAAATGTTTTGAGCCAAATGGTAACCATTGCTCCACTTTGCGACATCGTAGATATAGAAGATGGTTTTCGCTCTTTTGACCTGAACACCTCTACTCTGGTCTTATCAGGCACAGAAACAGCCGTTTTCTACGAAACACTTGAGGATGCCTTATTGGAAGAAAATGCTATACCAAATCCTTCCGATTACACCAATACTACTGCCTACGATTCGACGGTTTTTGCAAGAGTCGAAGATGGAAATGATTGTTCAGGCATAAGTTCAATTCGATTGATTGTAAACAGATTACCCAATATCGTCAGAGAAGGAGATGATGATGTTTACGTTTGTGCCAATCTTCCATTAAAATTTATTACTCTAAATGCATCTATTTTGGTGGGTTCCCAAAGCGATTATACTTATGCTTGGTTCAGAGACGGTACTCCCCTACCTCAAACCTCCTATAGTATTCAAGTCAATTTACCTGGAACATATACCGTGGAAGTTACAAATGCAAATGGTTGCACGATAACACGAACAATGCCTGTACTCAATTCTAGTGATGCTACAATCGAAGAAATCATTGTTCAAGACGTAACCATAGAAGTAAACACAATCACAATCCTATTGGATGCATCAAGTATCGGAAATTATGAATATAGTCTGGATTTTCCTGAAGGCCCGTTTCAAGAATCAAACTTTTTTGACAATGTTCGAGGTGGCATTCATACGATTTACATCAGAGATATAAACGGATGCGGAATGATACAGGAATTGGTAATTGTTATAGGCATTCCCAAGTTTTTCACTCCAAATGCAGATGGTTATAATGACCATTGGAAAATTAGCGGTGTTGATCGATTGTTCAATTCCAAAACGGTAGCCTACATCTATGATCGTTATGGGAAACTGGTCAAACAATTGATGGGAGATGACACAACAGGATGGGACGGAACTTTCAACGGAACACAAATGCCTGCTGATGATTATTGGTATGTTATTAATTTAGAAGACGGAAGAACAACCAAAGGGCATTTTTCATTAAAGAGATAAAGGAGAGGATCAGCTAATTTTAACAGTTGCTCCTCTCTTTTTATACTATGTTTTTTGCTTCTTCTTTCTTGCAGCAGGAAACAAAACATTGTTCAATATCAATCTGTAACCAGGGGAATTAGGATGCAAATCCAAAACAGTAGGTTCATCACCAACCCTATGCTGATAATCTTCGGGATCGTGGCCTCCAAAATAAGTGAACATTCCTTTTCCTATTTGACCGTGAATATAACGAGCCTCACCATTGAAATGATTTTCACCCATAATTAAAACGTTCGACTTAATGAGATTTCCATCGTAGGATGTTGTTTGCCCCATAAATCCTTTTACGAGTTGAGTGTGGTTTTGACAGAGCATGCTTGGCACAACATCCCATTTAGCTGAAAAATCCATTAATGTAAAATAATCTTTCTCCATTGGCATCTTTCGCTTTTGTGTCATATCTATATCTGAAAATTCATAAACATTAGGATTTCGCTCAAGTATATAATCTTTAAAAGCAAAACTTTTTCTATAATCAATCTTTGACTGATAATTTCCTTCACTAGCATCACCATCAAACATTGGTTCGCAAATATCTACCCCCTCGGCAGCCAAAGCAATATCAAAACTATCGGTTGCAGAGCACATGGCAAACATAAAACCGCCACCAATTACAAAATCCCTAATCTTTTTAGCTACCGCTAATTTGGCTTCAGATACCTTACTATAACCTAATTTCGCAGCCAACGCTTCAGCTTCTTTCTTTTGTTCAATATACCAAGGTGCATTTTTATAAGCCCCAAAAAATTTACCATATTGACCCGTAAAATCTTCATGATGCAAATGAAGCCAATCATAAAGCAACAATCCATCCGATAATACTTCTTCGTCATAAACTGGCGTAAAAGGGATTTCTGCATAAGTCAACACCAATGTCACGGCATCATCCCAAGGTTGCTTTCCTTTGGGCGTATAAACGGCTATCTTTGGAGTTCTTTCTAAAACGACAGCTTCCATGTTTTGTGACGGACTGGAAATTTCATCAAGTAGACTACTTGATTCACTATCCGAAAGAACCTCAAAACTAACGCCTCTAATTTGGCATTCTTTTCTAATTTCTGGAGCATCTGGCACTAAAAAAGAACCTCCTCTATAATTCAAAAGCCAACTAATTTTATACTGCTTATCCAAAGCCCAATATGTTATTCCATAAGCTTTCAGATGGTTTCGTTGTGTAGTTTCATCCATTGGAATTAATAGAAAAGAAGCTTTCGCTGAAATTGCAAAGAAAAACAATAGGATATATAATAATTGTTTGAAAGACATATTTTACTTTTTATTTCAAAGATAAAAGATTTATGTGAAGAAAAATATAAAACTGCATACTCAGATTTAGACACATAAAAAAACCTGTTCACTTGAACAGGTTTCCTTATCTTACATTTATTTTTTTATTTAACGCTTCATTGAAAAGTGAGACTTAAATTGTTTTCTAATTCCTTTTTCCTCGTAATCTAGGGTAAACCAATAATCAGTTGCAGGCAGCAGCTGTCCGTTGAAGGTACCGTCCCAGCCCAATCCCTTCGTGCTGATTTCCTTCACCAGTTTTCCGAATCGGTCAAATATATAAATTTTTGCGTTAAGTTCCTCACCGAATTCGGAAATATTCCAAGTATCGTGGATTCCGTCTCCGTTAGGTGTGAAGTACTTCGGATAGTCGATGATCGTAACCTCCCCGCTTAGCACGTCGCACGCCTGTGGATCCCTGACCGTGATGGTGTGGGTGCCCTGGCTGATGTTGTCAAACACGTTGCTGTCCTGGAAGGGACCGTAATCCAGCTGGTATTCGTAGTCGCCGGCCGGCTGTGCCGTGATGGTCACCGTCGGGTTCTGCGAGAAGTAATCGTTCACCGTGTAGTCGAAGCTTATCGGAGCAGACGACTGGTAGACCGTGGCAAAGGCCGTCTGTCGACACTCTGTCACTATATCGGTGATCGTAACCGAATACTGCCCTACGGCAGATGCCTCATAGAAACTGCTTGTTTCACCCAGCATCACGCCATTGGCATCCGACCATTCGAAGGTGTATTGCCCGTCGTTCAGGCCTGTGTCAAGAACATAGGTCCTTGTAACGGCAAGGGTGATCGGATCAATACAGATATAGCCGTCCTCGATGCTCACCTGCGGCAGCTCATTCACCTCTACCGTAACCGAACCCGTTAGGGGCTGTGAACATGCATCCACTCCCGTATAGGTAACGCTCACCAATTCATAGACCGTCGTTTCTGTAAGGGTTCCTGTTGAGGCGTATGCATAACCGGAAGGGCCGATCTGTGCCGTCTCGTTGTTCAGCACCCCGACTATGTTGTAGGTCACCACCGCTCCGGGGGTTCCCTGAAAGGTAATGCTTGAGCTCTCCCCGGAACAGATAGGGCTGGTTCCTCCGATTGAAATC
>NZ_JAVDVI010000021.1:0-53666 GCF_031456785.1 Flavobacterium arsenatis | reverse complement strand
TTAAACAAAAAATTGATATAATTTTGTCTTTACAAAGCATTGGTGAGGTTTATTGGTTCGCAAAACAAATTTACTAAACCTCTGCTTTGTTTTTTTATAGGATAGAAACTAGCAACTTGAATTAATTAAAATAATTCTTGCTTCTATTAAACACTTCTAAAGTGCCCAAGCTCTGTAATGTTTTTGTAAATAATGCTTCGTCTATTTCGCGTTTACCAAACAAATCAATGTCGATTGAGTTTCGGTGTCCAATTTGTAATGCCAAAGAAGTTCCTCCAACCAATAAAAAATCATCAAATTGATTCAACTTCATGATTTTCCCTAGGAGTTCCAAGAGTTCTGGACTAACTGTCTGTGTTTGTAACATCTAAAATTTGTTTTATCAATGTTGAATAAAGCCGACAAGTAGGAAAGAGTAACAGCATCTAAACTTCTCAAATTAAGCGCTACTTCCTTGATTGTTTCCAAACCATAAAAAGAGATCAACAATTTCCAATCGTTCCAGTTTCCAAATTCTAATACTTTTCCAATCATTTGGACTTTATAAGTATTCAAGTCGAAAGTGGCCTTATCCACATCCCAAAAAAGATGCGGAGAAAAATCGTCTATGGTTATTTCTTTCTTCATAGTAACAAATATAAGGAATTTTGCATTTTATATGGTTACAAAATCATCGTCAGCTGAATCCTTTTCCTGTCTTCATCCACTTCAGTAACCTTCACCTGAACATGTTGATGTAACTTCACCACTTCGTTAACGTCAGAAACAAATCCTTCTTTGAGTTGTGAGATATGCACCAGTCCGCTTTCTTTGATTCCGATGTCCACAAAGCAACCAAAGTTGGTAATATTGTTCACAATCCCCGGCAAAACCATCCCCGTTTTCAAGTCCTTGATGGTTTTTACATTGCTGTCAAACTCAAAAACCTTGGCCGATTTCCTCGGATCCAATCCTGGCTTTTCAAGTTCCTTGATGATGTCTTTCAAACCTAGCAGACCAATTTCGGGCGTGATATAATTCTCCGGTTTTATCAACGCCGTCTTTTCCTTATTCGCAATCAAATCGTTTACGGAAAGTTTCAAATCTTTCGCCATCTTCTCAACAATCGGATAAGCTTCAGGATGAACCGCCGAATTATCCAACGGGTTTTTTCCTTCCTTGATTCTAATAAAAGCAACACCTTGTTGATAAGCTTTTTCGCCCAAACGAGGCACTTTCTTCAACTGTTTTCTATCGATAAATGGTCCGTTTTCAGATCGGTAATTCACGATATTTTCGGCCAGCTTCTCTCCTATTCCACTTACATAACTCAGCAAATGTTTACTTGCTGTATTGATATTGATTCCCACCGAATTCACACAACGAACCACCACCGTGTCCAGCTCTTCCTTCAATTTCGTCTGGTCCACGTCGTGCTGGTATTGCCCCACTCCTATTGCCTTTGGGTCAATCTTTACCAGCTCTGCCAACGGATCGCTCAGGCGTCGTCCAATCGAAACTGAACCGCGAACCGTCACATCATAATTAGGAAATTCTTCCCTCGCAATTTTCGAAGCTGAATAAACCGAAGCTCCAGCTTCTGAAACCACAAAAACCTGAACCGGCTTGTCAAAGGCAATCTTCTTGATAAAAAATTCCGTTTCACGAGAAGCCGTCCCGTTCCCAATGGAAATCGCGTCGATCTTATAGGCATTTACCATCGAACGGATTTTTTTCATCGCAATCGCATCTTCCTTTTGTGGAGCATGCGGGAAAATGGTTTCGTTATAAAGTAAATCACCTTTTTCGTCCAAACAAACCACCTTGCAACCGCTTCTAAATCCTGGATCAATCGCCAAAATTCGCTTTTCGCCCAAAGGTGGTGCCAACAACAACTGACTCAAATTATTGGCAAAAACCTGAATCGAATTCGCATCCGCTTTGGCTTTGGCTTCCTGCAAAGCTTCATTAGAAATCGCTGGATACAACAATCTTTTATATGAATCTTCAATCGCCAATTGAATATGGGAAGTGCTCGAATTCTGACCTTTCAACACCAATTCATCAATGATATCAAAGGCTTCATCGGTATCAACTTCAATTTTAAATTTGATAAAACCTTCGTTTTCTGCCCGAAGCATCGCCAATAATCGGTGTGATGGAGCTTTTGTCAATGGTTCCGACCAGTCGAAATATTGGTTGAATTTTTGAGCATCGGGTTCATCTTTCTTCGTTTTTACGACTTTCGTCGAAATGTTCGCTTTTCGCTGATACAACCTTCGGAGTTGCTTTCGAACATAAATATTTTCATTGATCCATTCCGCAATGATATCACGAGCTCCTTGAAGTGCATAATCTTCGTTGATGACCTTTTCATTGAGGTATTTGCTCGAAATAAAGTCAATATCATCATTATTTTGAGCCATTATGATCTTTGCCAAAGGTTCCAAACCGTTTTCGCGAGCCACATCGGCCTTGGTTTTTTTCTTCTTTTTATACGGAAGATAAAAATCCTCCAGCTCGTTCAAGTCGAAACTATTGACGATTTTTTTCTCCAATTCTGGCGTCAAGGCTTTTTGTTCCTCAATCGATTTTAAGATGGCTTCCTTGCGTTTCACAATCGTATCATATTCCTTCTGAAGCTTTGCAATTTGCTCAATTACTACCTCATCAAGATTACCAGTTTGGTCTTTACGATAACGTGAAATAAACGGAATGGTACAATCTTCGTTTAAAAGTTGGATGGTGTTTTCGATGTTTTTTGGCGTCGTCGAAACCTGTTGTTTTATAAAATCTATGAGCGTCATCTGAAATGGATTTGTTTATTTAGCGAAAATAATATCTTTACCGCTGAATTTAATGAAATGCAAAATTTATTTATCTGCTTTTTAATTGTAAATATTGTAGTCTTTGCCGTTGCAGGTTACGACAAATATTTAGCTGTGAACAACAAGTTTAGAATTCCTGAAAAAACACTTTTTACTCTCGCAGTTTGTGGTGGTTCGGTGGGTTTGTTGTTGGCGATGCTGATTTTTAGGCATAAAATATCAAAGGGAAGCTTTCTTTTGAAGTTTTTTGGAATTTTGGTTTTGCAGATTTTGTTTTTTGTTTCAGGTGTCTTTTATACAAAAGATTTAGACCTAACAGGTTTTAAAAACCTGTTAGGTCTGTAATTAGTCGTAAAAATTAAGTAATAAAATCCAGGTAATTCTTTTTACTGATAACTTCGAAACCAGCTTCAGAATAGGCTTTTCCAAAGGCTGTTGGAATTTTTGCTTTTCGGTTTTCGTTCCATTTGAATTCGAATCCTTTTAACGAACCATTTTCTTCTTCGAGCCAATCTAATTCCTGTTGGTCATAGGTTCTCCAAAAATAATTGGCAACACTTTTTTGAGTATAATTTTGGTATTTTATTCTTTCCGATGCCAAATAATTTTCCCATAAAGCCCCAACATCTATCCGAGAATCAAGTCTTGTAAAATTCCCGATTATCGCATTCCGAATTCCATTGTCGTAAAAATACCATCGGTTCGATTTTGTAATTTCCTTTCGTAAATTTCGGCTAAATCCGGGTACTTTATAAATCACAAAAACTTTCGAGAGCAAGTCCAAATAGCTTTCGACCGTGTTTTTAGAAATGCCTAAATGTTTGGCTAATTCCTGCAACGAAACTTCCTGACCCACTTGAAAAGCAATCAATTTCAGTAAATCCAAAATTTTATTCGACTGCTTGATGCCTTCATAAACCAAGATATCTTTCAGTAAATAGGAATTTATAATTTCCTTCAGATAATCAATTTTATCTTTCCAATCTGGATATTGCTCTAATTCTGGATAACTTCCAAAAAGCAATCGTTCTTCGAGTTTCGTGATGGTTTCTTTGTAATCTTCCTGTTTTGCAAATTCCATTTGAGCAAAAGGAAACAAGTAAATGGTATTTTTTCTTCCCACCAAAGGTTCGCCTAATTTATTAGACAAATCAAAAACCGATGAACCAGTTGCAATCACTTTTATGCCTTCAATCGAATCGACTATCAATTTTAAAATCAATCCGATTTCGGGAATATTTTGTGCTTCATCAATAATGAGTAATTTTTTATCCGCCAGAAGACGGATATAATTGCTGACAGAACGTTCTTTTAATAACATTGCATCGTCAATATCTTCTCCATTCAATTGCAAATAATCCTTTTTTGGAATTGTAGAAAGATAGTTTTTAATGAAAGCTGTTTTTCCAACACGTCTCGCACCCAATAAAATCAAGACTTTATTTGGCAAAACCTTTCTTGCAAACAAAGCATCTATGCCTCTTTCTATAAATTTCATAAGTCATCTGTATAAAAATTTCTAGTACAAATATACTCAAAAAATGTAAATTCAGTCAATCAATTGACTGAATTAATGTAAATTCAGTCAGTACGTTGACGGAATTAATGTAAATTCAGTCAATAGGAAATAAAAAAACACCAATCTTAAAATTATATTTTATTAAAAATTGGTGTTTATTGTATGTAAAAAGAAACTTATTGACAAGCAATTTTATTCACTCTCAAAGCGTGTCTTCCGCCTTCAAATTCAGTAGTTAGAAAAACCTCAACCATTTCAACTGCTTGATGAACCGATGTAAATCGAGCCGGAATACTGATGATATTAGCATTATTATGCTGACGAGCTAAAACCGCTATTTCTTTCATCCAGCAAACCGCTGCACGAATTCCTTGGTGCTTGTTGGCCGACATTGCTATCCCATTCCCGCTTCCGCAGATGATGATACCGAAATTTACATTACCGCTTTCTACATCTTCTGCAACCGGATGTGCAAAATCTGGATAATCAACACTGTCTGAACTATCTGTCCCGTGATTGATTACTTCGTGTCCTTTTGCTTCCAAAAAAGTTACAATTGCCTTTTTATATTCTGGTCCTGCGTGATCGTTTCCTATTGAAATTCTCATACTATAAATAAGTGTTAGTTGTGTCGTGCAAATTTACCGCAACCTTTATCATTTACCAAAATAAAACCAATAAGTTTTAGCATTTGACTTTCAATTGATTAGACTTTATCAACTTTACAATCATTTAATATTGAAGTGTTTAATGTAACGTAATTGTTAAAATATTATAATGTTAATAGCATTTTCTAATTGCTTGATAATCAGTTTACCTTAAATTAACATTATTTGTTGATAACTAAAGATAGAATTTTAGAAGTATTTTTTGGATGTGAGATAAAAAAGTCTAATGCAAAACCCAACTTTAAAATCCTAATTTAGTTTCGGTAATTTTTAGAAAAGTTATGAATACTTAAACCAAAATTATTAACAGTAATTAACAAGGAAACTTATTTACAAACTCGATACATTTTCTATTATCAACGATTGTTAACAAACTACAAAAAACGATTAAAAATGAAACGATTAACCTAATCTAAGTATGTTAACAAGTCTGTATAAGTAGGGAAAACTCTTTTCGCCTATGGCAAAATAGAAACTTATTGCAACTATTAACACGCTATAATAACCATCAAAATTTTAAATTTAATTTATCTTTTCTTTTTGTTGTATTTAATATATGTTGAAAACTTCAAGTTGTTTAAACGATTTTCAAATCATTTTTATCTTTCAATTCGTCAAGAATTGATTGAACAGTTTCAAAATCGTTGGGATGTACTTTGAGTTTGATTCCTCCCAAAGCATTGGAGTAAAATGGAGCTATCGACGACATTGTTTCGTTTTCGAAATAATACTGAATTTCTTCCTGGTCTAAAATATGCTTTAAGACGACGATCTCGTGAGTATAGTTGAATACAGCAATCGTTCTGAAATCTTTCATTTTTGGTTTTTTATAAAGATACAAAAGTTATATTTTTTTTAAATCTAAATTCTAAAATCTGAATTCTAAAATCTTATTCGTATTTTTCAGCATTATTAAGAAAAAGAATTATGAGTAAGATACCTAGAAAATTAGGGAAAACGGAGAAAGATTTCTCTGGGAAGATTTTAAAAATATTATCTCAAAATGCCAATAGAGCATTCAATTATAAGCAGATAGGTGCTATTTTAGAACTGGATGATACCAAAAGTAGAAACGAAATTATCAAAGATTTAAAGATTCTAGCTTCGCAAAAAAAGATCATCGAAACTGAACCTGGAAAGTATCTGGTTAAAGCAATCAGCCAGGATTATTATGAAGGAACGATTGATATGACAAGTAGAAGAACGGCTTATTTTATCTGTCCGGAATTTGGAGAAGATGTTTTTATTCCGACAAATAACTTGAATCATGCTTTAGATAAAGACAAGGTAAAGGTTTATGTATATAACCGGAGAAAAGGAAAACGTCCTGAAGGAGAAGTGATTGAGGTTGTGGAAAGACACAAAACAGAATTTGTTGGAGTAATTGACATCCAAAAGAATTTTGCTTTCGTTTCTACTGCAAATCCAAAAATGTACACCGATATTTTTATTCCAAAAGATAAGATTGGTGATGCTGAACAAGGTGATGTTGTTTTGGTAAATATAGAAGATTGGCCTAAAAAAGCCGACAGTCCGTTTGGTTCTGTTTTGAAAGTTCTTGGAAAACCAGGCGAACATAACACCGAAATACATGCTATTTTGGCCGAATACGGACTTCCTTACGACTTTCCGGTTGAAGTTGAAGTATTCGCTCAAAAGATAGATACAACGATTCAGGAGAGCGAAATTGCCAATCGTCGTGATATGCGAGATACCTTAACTTTCACGATTGATCCAAAAGATGCAAAGGATTTTGATGATGCCTTATCGTTCAAGAAATTAGAAAATGGTAATTATGAAATTGGAATCCATATTGCAGATGTATCTTTTTATCTGCAGGAAGGAACCATTTTAGATGATGAAGCCTATCAACGTGGAACTTCGGTTTATTTAGTGGATAGAGTAGTACCGATGCTTCCCGAAGTGTTGTCAAATTTTGCCTGTTCACTTCGTCCAAATGAAGAAAAATATACGTTTTCTGCAATATTTGAAATTAATGAAAAAGCTCAAGTTATCAACCAATGGTTTGGTAGGACAGTAATTTATTCCGACCAACGTTTTGCTTATGAAGAAGCCCAGCAAATCATAGAAACAAAAGGAAATGTAATTCCTCAGGAAATTTCAATTACTGGAAGTGAATATGTTGTTAAAGATGAAATAGTTGAAGCTACTTTAAAACTCGATGAATTAGCCAAGATTTTAAGAAGAAAAAGAATGGCTGAAGGAGCTATTTCATTTGATAAAGTAGAAGTAAAATTCAACTTGAATGAACAGGCAGAACCAATTGGAGTTTTCTTTAAAGTTTCAAAAGATGCCAATCATTTGATTGAAGAATTTATGCTTTTAGCCAATAGAAAAGTAGCGGAATACATTGGAAAACAAAAGAAAACCTTTGTTTACAGGATTCACGATGAACCGGATGAAAGCAAATTAATCAGCTTGCAAACCGTGATTTCTAAATTTGGTTATAAGATTAATTTAAAATCAAAAGGTGATATTTCAAAGTCTTTAAACGAACTTTTACAGGATGTTCAAGGCAAGAAAGAGCAAAATATGGTGGATACTTTAACCATCAGAACGATGAGTAAAGCCAAATATTCTACCGAAAATATTGGTCATTATGGTTTAGCTTTTGATTATTATTCTCATTTTACCTCGCCAATTCGTCGTTATCCTGACGTAATGGTTCATAGATTACTGCAGTTTTATTTAGATGGAGGAAAATCCGTTAGTGAAGAATTATACGAAGAAAAATGTGTTCATTCCTCCACAATGGAAGGTTTGGCAACCAATGCAGAACGTGATAGCATCAAATATATGCAGGTAAAATACATGCAAGATCATAAAGATGAAGAATTTTTGGGAGTTATCTCGGGGGTAACCGAATGGGGAATTTATGTAGAAATTGTTTCCAACAAATGTGAAGGAATGTGCAGAATACGTGAAATAAAAGACGATTATTACACGTTTGATGAAAAACAATATGCCTTGGTTGGAGCCACAACTCAAAATTTATTACAACTAGGAGATGAAGTTATTGTGAAAGTAAAAAATGCAGATCTGGTTAAAAAACAACTTGATTTTCATTTTATTAGAAAGAATGAATAAATAAAAAAAGCGATGAAACAACTTATCTTTTTATTTTTTATAGTTTTTTCTTCAACAATTTATAGTCAAGAAAATAACATAGTTGGTAAATGGAAAGTTGTAGAAGTAAAAGGAGAAGAATTTTATATTGATGTAAAAAAGGATACCATAATTGTATCTGATAAAATAAAAAAATGGTATCCCACAAAAATCGGAATGCAAGATGAAATTGCTTCCATACGTAGTGAACACTACCATAAAGTTTTTGTTTTTACTGATGAAAATGAATTCTTTGATTATTTATCTATAGCATCTAAATCACCAATGTTTACAGGTAAATATCTAGTTGAAGGAAAGAATAAATTGAGATTAGATGTTATGAATAGAGCTAAAATAAAATTAAAAAAAGAAGCAGAATTTTACTTTCAAAATAATCTACTTCATTTAAAAATGCATACAGAAACAAACTCAGCTGTAGAGTATGTTTTAGAAAAAATAAAGTAAAAAATAAATAAAAAGCCATGAAAAAGTTAACAATTATAATGCTATTAATTAGCAGTTTAGGATTTTCTCAAGTAACTAAAAAACTAGGAGAATTTGATGCAATAAATGTTTTTGACAGAATTTCAGTTGAATTAATTCCGTCTTCTGAAAACAAAATCGAAATCAAAGGCGATCGATCTGGAGAAGTAGAAATTGTGAACAATAATGGTAAGCTAAAAATAAGAATGAAGCTTAAAAAGTTGCTCGATGGCGAAGAAGTTTCAGCCAAACTATATTATACAAAGCTCGAAAGTATTGATGCTAGCGAAGGTTCCTACGTTATTGGAGATGATGTTATCAAGCAATCTTCCATAAAAGTTAATGCAAAAGAAGGTTCAGAAATCAGATTGAATATTGATGTTCAAAAAGCAGAATTAAGAGCTGTAACGGGTGGAATTTTGCAAATGAAAGGTGCAGCAACCAATCAAGATGCCTCAATTGGAACCGGTGGAATCCTTCGTGCCAATGGTTTAGAAACTTCTCAAACTACCGTAAAAATAACCACTGGTGGCGAAGCCGATGTTCGTGCAACAGAGTTAGTTGATGCAAAAGTTAGGGCAGGAGGAACTATAACGGTTTTTGGAAGCCCAAAACAAATCAACAAAAAAGTAACACTTGGCGGAAGCATCAACGAAAGTAAACGTTAAGCGTAAACCATCAAATTGTAAATTTTTAAATTATATTTGTGTTTGCTACACTATAATTTTAGTTGATGATCCAAGATATTTTGCTAGCCATTCCGCTAGGTATTCTTTTGTGTTTTATGATTGGTCCAGTATTTTTTGTACTACTGGAAACGGCTGCAGTTAAAGGATTTAGAGCTGCAATGGTTTTTGATTTAGGCGTTGTTACTGCCGATTTCGTTTTCATTGCAATTGCCTATTTCAGTAGCTATCGACTCATCAATAACATTAAAGACGAACCTGCACTTTTCATCTTCGGAGGATTGATAATGGTGACTTATGGCATTATTTCCTTCGTAAAATTAAAAAGAGCTTCCAAAAAAATAGATGAATCAGTAGAAGTAGAGCTCATCAAGAAAAACTACGGAAGCCTTTTTGTAAAAGGTTTTCTGTTGAATTTCATCAACGTTGGTGTACTTGGCTTTTGGTTGTTGATCTTCATTACTTTCGGCCCACAACTTGAGTTGAAAACGTCAAGGTTGATGCTCTTTTTTACTTCTGTGATAGCAACTTATTTAGCAGTAGATATAGTTAAAATGCTATTAGCAAAGAAATTAAAAAATAAAATGACTCCAACTAATATCTTAAAGATAAAGAAGATAACAAGTGTCATTCTCGTTATTTTTGGAGTAACCATAATGCTCCAAGGTTGGTTTCCAAGCGATCAGAAATTGGTTAAGAAAGCCTTGGAAAAGATTGAACCTAATCATTCGAAATAAATGAAAAACTACATTTCTTTTCTTATTGTTCTATTTTTTACATTCTCAGCATTTGCTCAGAAGGATACAATTGTAACATCAAAAAGAAGTGTTATTGCTTTAGATAAGGTAAAAGTTATTTACAGAGGAATTATTAATCCAATTTCTATTGCCGTTTCAAATTGTAAATCATTTATTGTTTCAGGTTTAGGTGTAAATAAAGATGAAAAAGGAAATTTTTCTATTGTTCCAGGTTCTGGTTTAGAGACTAGAATTACTGTTAAAATCATTAATAATGATGATTCTGTTTCTATTGAGAATCATATATTTAAGATTGATAATTTACCCAAGCTTACTACTAGTTTAAATGGAAACAGTTGTATAGATTGTATTTTATTATATAAAAAAGAAGATTTGAAAGATGCTATTGTTAGTGTAGACTTTAGAAATTTTAATTTTTCTTTGAATAAAGAAGTAAAAGAATTCAAAGTTAAAATTCCTGGTCGAAAGGTAATCACAGTTGTTGGGAATAAAATAAATGACGATGTTCTATCTAAACTAAAAAAAAATAAATTAATTGTTATTAGTGATATAAAACTAAACTTGCAAGGTTTAGAAAATGCATATATATCAATAAATCCACTAGTTTTCAAAGTATATTAGTTCATTATTTTTCTCATTTATAATCCCGACTGATAGTTGGGATTTTTTATTCATAAATCATTCATTTTCAGCATAAAATTGAAAATACCCATTTGTCGGTATTTTTTGGAAGTAGCAACTAAACTAATTTTAATCTATTAATTTTTAAACAATTAAAAATGAAAAATTTAAAAAGTTACTACAGATTATTGATTGTTCTGGCTCTTGTTTTCACAGCATTTGGATGTGAATCGGATGATGAAGGCGATGACATTGAAAACGATCCAAGTTCTAGTTTTGAAGGAAGTTGGAAGCGGGAAAATATGGAAACTTATGTAAAATTTGTTGGTTCAAACGCTATTACGTGTTCTGGTGGAGTTGAAACTGTTGGATCTTTTAATGCTTCAGAACCTTCCATGACGTTTGTAATTGGACAAGAAGTTATTAAATTTCCTCTTAAAATTAATGGAAATGCTTTGCTGGTTGGAGTTCCAAATCAAGCAGTAGAAACTCACAATGCACAAATCTATTACAGATCTAATGTTTTTCCTTGTGATGGAAGTGGTGGAGGCGGAAGTGGCGAAGGTAATATTATGTTTTGGATAGGTTCAGATTTAGGTTGTGGCAACATAAGCGTTACACTACAAGGCCAAGGATCTGGAAGTATCACAAGTTATTACGGAAGTTCTCCAAATTGTGGAGCTTCAGGATGTGCTAATTTCACTGTAGCTCCAGGAACTTACAGTTATACGGCATCTTGTGGAAATTATACTTGGAACGGAACAATAACAGTTCCTGCAAATCAATGTTATAAGATGCAGTTGACACTTTAATTTTTCGTTAGTTACAGCTTTTTCCTGCAAGGTTTCCAAAACCTTGTAGGTTTGCTTTTTTACACCTACAAGGTCAAAAAAAGACCTTGCAGGATTTTCGAAAAGCATCGGATTCGAACCTTTCTTTAATTAATTTTTCTTAAAAAGTTAAACAAAAAAAAGAGACACATTTCTGTATCTCTTTTTGAAGTTTTCAAAGCTTTTTCCCGGATTCGAACCTAATCTTTATTTAATTTTTTCTAAAAATTTAAAACAAAAAAACCTCCAAGTTTCCTTGAAGGTTTCAGAGGCATCGTCCGGATTCGAACCGGAGTAGGAGCTTTTGCAGAGCCCAGCCTAGCCGCTCGGCCACGACGCCATTAATTGTTTGGACGGCAAATGTAATTAAAAAGTTTAAAGTTTTAAAGTTTAAACTTCAAAAATTTGGAATTTGTTTTTTGTACTTTGGAATTTTAACTCCTGTATTCTTCCATTTCGATCGTAACCATCTCAACATCACCACCAATTGGAGGATTTACTTTTGAAACTGCCAAAAGTATTCTCGAAACTTCAGGGATTTCATGAAAGATTCTTTTGATGATTCTATGTGCCACATGTTCTAAAAGCTTAGAACGGATGTCCATTTCTTCCATAACAATCTTGTTTAAAAGAACATAATCTACCGTATCAGCCAATTCATCTGAAGCAGAAGATTTTCGTAAATCGGTCTTGATTTCCAAATCAACAACATAATCTGAACCAATTTTACTTTCTTCAACAAGACAGCCGTGATAGGAAAAAGTGCGAATATTTTTGAGTTTTATAGTTCCCATAATTATAGTTTTATTTTAGTTGAAAAAGGCAATAAATGATCGCTAATTATTGCTTCTATGTAAACAATTTTTTTTCTTCATCAACTTTAAAAAACACTTTATAAGGAAATTTTTGTAAATGAATTTTTCTAATATTATTAGAATCAGTTTGATAAAAGGGGTTTATTTTTAAAGATTCAATTGTGTTTCTAACGTCATTATAAAATTTATCTCCTAATTCATTTGATAAAGTTTTATAATAAATAGCTATTTCATTCAAATCTTGTTCAGCCCAAAAGAGCATTTCAATAGTATAGTTATCCATTGAAATTCCATTTTTCATCTAAATCTTTTTTTACTTCTTCCCAGCTTCTGTAATCTTCAGGTTTAGCGTTTTTAAGTCGTTCTAAAACCATTTCCTGTTGCCATAAAGGAACTTCATTTTCATCTTTTTCATCTATTTTTACATCAGGCATTTGCTTGAAAAAAGCAATAAATGTATTGTAAAAATCATCGGGAATTGTAACTGTCAATTGTCTCATAGCTGAAATTATTTATACAAAAATACTAAATATTTAGCTTTATCATCGACCAACAGAATTTTCAAATTAAAGATTATCTTTGCGTTTCAAATTTTGCACTATGTCAACAGAAGAGAAATCATTGAATTTCATTGAACAAATTATCGAAGAGGATTTAAAAAACGGTCTATCACAGGACAAATTACGTTTTCGTTTTCCGCCCGAACCTAATGGTTATTTGCACATTGGACACGCCAGTTCGATAGCACTAAATTTTGGTTTAGGAATTGATTATCAAGCACCTGTAAACCTTCGTTTTGACGATACAAACCCTGCAAAAGAAGAGCAGGAATTTGTAGATGCCATCAAACGTGATGTCGAATGGTTGGGATATCAATGGGCTGAAGAACGTTATGCTTCCGATTATTTCCAGCAATTATATGACTGGGCTGTTGAATTTATCAAGAATGACAAGGCATATGTTGACAGTCAGACTTCTGAAGAAATGGCTACCCAAAAAGGGACCCCAACAACTCCAGGAACGGATAGTCCTTATAGAAATCGTTCTGTTGAAGAAAATCTGGATTTATTCGAAAGAATGAAAAACGGAGAATTCGCAGAAGGAACACATATTTTGCGTGCCAAAATCGACATGAAATCAACCAATATGTTGATGCGTGATCCAATTATTTACAGAATTATCCACAAACACCATCATAGGACAGGGGAGAAGTGGTGCATTTACCCAATGTATGATTGGGCTCACGGAGAAAGTGATTATTTGGAACAGATTTCGCATTCATTTTGTACGCTTGAATTCTTGCCACACCGAGAATTATACGATTGGTTTTTAGACCAAGTTGTTGATAAGAATTTGGTTCGTCCAAAGCAAAGAGAATTCGCAAGAAGAAATCTTTCACATACTGTTGTAAGTAAAAGAAAATTATTGCAATTGGTTAACGAAAAGCACGTTAACGGTTGGGATGATCCAAGAATGTCAACAATTTCTGGTTTAAGAAGAAGAGGTTATACTCCGGCTTCCATCCGAAATTTTGCCAACACGACAGGTATAGCAAAACGCGAAAACTTGATCGATGTTTCGGTTTTGGAATTCTGCATCCGTGAAGATTTGAACAAGACAGCTCCAAGAGTTATGGCTGTTTTAGACCCAGTTAAAGTGGTTATAACGAATTTTCCTGAAGAAAAAGAGGAGTGGCTTGAGGCCGAAAATAACCAAGAAGATGAGAATGCAGGTTTTAGAAAAGTGCCTCTTTCAAGAGAAATTTTCATCGAAAGAGAAGATTTTATGGAAGATGCTCCAGCCAAGTTTTTCCGTTTGACTTTAGGTAAAGAAGTCCGTTTGAAAAATGCCTATATCATTAAAGGAGAAAGCGTTGTTAAGGATGATGAAGGAAATATCACTGAAATTCACGTGACGTATGACACGGATAGTTTAAGCGGAAGCGGTACAGAAGCCAGCCAAAGAAAAGTTTCAGGAACGTTGCATTGGGTTTCCATCCAACATGCGATTGAAGCTGAAATCCGTTTGTATGATCGTTTGTTTACTGATGAAGCTCCCGATTCTCATAAGGAAAAAGACTTCTTGGAATTCGTAAATCCAGACTCTTTGAAAGTGATTACAGGATATTTGGAACCAAGTTTGGCTACGGCTCAAAACGAAGATAAATTCCAATTCCAACGTTTAGGTTATTTTACTGTTGATAAGGATTCTACGGCAGAAAAATTAGTTTTCAACAGGACTGTTGGGCTAAAAGATGCTTGGGAAGAAAAAGGTAAAAAGGAAGAAAATATCATCAATGCTTCTCTAAAAGACATCAACAAATACTTCAAAGTTGAAATTGAGGAAAGAGCGGTTATTGAAAATGCAATTGGAGAAAACATTAAATCGGTAACCAATTTCAGCTTGCTTCAAAATTCATTGAAGAAGAATATCAATAACAATAAAAGTTCCTTATTGTTTGCAAACTGGCTTTTGAAGTATTCTGATACCATCAAATTTTCGGATGTGGAAGAAGAGACGTTGCAAAAATTATACAACATGTCCTTGAAAAGCGAATCATCTTTTGTTCGATTTGAAACGATTCAAAATTTAAAGAAAGATTTTTCAAATTTTGAAAACTTCAAAACACAACTTTTAGATTTGAAAACTTCTGAAAAGAATGAAGAAGTTCAAAAATTACTTTCTGAATTCTAAATTTCAAAAGAATAGATTTTATAAATGAAAAGCTCACTTCACCGTGGGCTTTTCTTATTATATATTTTATCTATCAAATAATAATTTTAAATTGTTTTTGTAGATTAAAAACGGCCTCTATAAATCTTTTTTAAAGCGATTTTTAAAGTTTTTGACAAAGGAATACCAGCTCTTTTAAAACCTTTTAAAATCAAGCTTTATATTAAGTTTCATGATTGATAATCCTACTTTAACGGGTTCTTAACAGCAAAGTGTTAATAAAGTCGTATCTTTAAAATCATAACAATTAAAATAAACGATTATGTCAAGTAACGATAGTGGAAAAACAGTTTTGGCACTTTTAACAGGTGCAGCAATTGGAGCAGGATTAGGAATTTTATTTGCTCCAGAAAAAGGTTCAAAAACCAGAGAAAAAATTAAGGATGGTTTTGACGATAAGAAAAACGAATTGAAAAATAAATTCGATGAATATTCGGAAACATTGAAATCTAAATTTTCAAAATCAAAAGCAGATCTTGAATCAAGTTTTGATGATTTGGTTGCAAATGTTGACGACAAAACAGAAGATGTTATTGCAACTTTAGAAAGAAAACTGGAAGAGTTGAAAGCAGCATCAGCTAAAAAATAAAAGCATGGCTTTTGAAAAAATAAAAGAGAATACACAGGACTTGCAAGATCAGGCAAAAGGTTATCTGGACAGCAATGTTGCCTATTATAAATTGTGGTTTTTTAAAATCGCAATGAAATCGACAACAATGATCTTAAAGATCTTCTTATTGGCCGTGATGTTGGTGATGGTAACTGTTTTTTTTTCCGTAGCAGCTGCAATAGCAATAGGATATGCATTGGATAATTTTGCCTACGGATTTTTAATTATCGGTGGAATTTATTTGATTTTAAGCATCCTAATCTATAAAATTCAAGATAAGATTGTTGAAGGTCCAATTCTTGAACGGTTTTCGGAATTCTTCTTTAACGATTAAATTTTTAAATTATGGAAAGAAAAAAATATTCTTCTTATGCAGAAATTGATCGTGATTTGGAAATTTTGAAGATAGAAAGAGAAATTCATTATCAAAAACTGACAAAGAGTTTCGATAACACTAAAGATAGCTTGAATCCTTCAAATATGATTCCAAGCGTTCCTAAAATGGCCTTGACTGTTTTAGGAGGACTTTCGGGACCCATTAAAAGCATAGGATTTTCATTTCTGCTGAAGAAATTATTTAGAATGTAAAACAAAAAAGAGGCTCAATTTGAGCCTCTTTTCATTAGTTATAACAAGATTTATTTGCTAGAATCATATTCGTCTTCATCAGCACTCAAATCTTCATTTTCTTTTAGATTTTTATAATCATCCGAAGGTTTGAAGTCATCCGATTTTTTAACTTTTTTAGAAGGTCGTTGATTGTTTCTTTTCATCGCCTCGCCAATTTGGTTCGATGCTGAAAACGAAGCCACCATATTATTCAACATGTCACTTCCGGCTTGTGGAGAATTAGGAAGCAAGATCAGGTTTGAATTCGTATCGGCTCCAATCGCTTGCAAAGTATCATAATGTTGAGTAACTACAATCAAAGCAGAAGCTTCTTGAGAGTTGATGCCAACCTTGTTCAAAACATCCACACTTTCTACCAAACCACGAGCAATTTCTCTTCTCTGATCGGCAATACCTTGTCCTTGAAGTCGCTTGCTTTCCGCTTCCGCTTTTGCTTTTGCTACAATTCTAATTCTTGAACTTTCTGCTTCAAATTCAGCAGCCGTTTTTTCTCTATCGGCAGCATTGATACGGTTCATTGCATTTTTAACCTGGATATCTGGGTCAATATCTGTTACCAATGTATTGATGATGTCGTATCCATAAGTGGTCATTGCTTCGTTCAATTCACGTTTCACAGCAATTGCAATATCATCTTTTCTTTCAAAAACATCATCTAATTTCAATTTAGGAACTTCGGCCCTTACAACGTCAAATACATAAGCTGTAACCTGATCGTGTGGATATTCTAATTTATAAAATGCATCATATACTTTGTCCTGGATCACTTTAAATTGAACGGAAACTTTCATTTTCACGAACACGTTGTCCTTGGTTTTGGTTTCGATGATAACATCCAATTGCTGGATTTTCAAATTCACGCGACCTGCAATTCGATCTACAACAGGAATCTTAAGTTGCAAACCCGAATTCCTAACGCTCAAGAATTTTCCGAAACGCTCAATGATAACGGCAGTTTGCTGTTTTACAGTAAAAAAAGAAGAAAGGAATAGGAACAATCCTAAAACCAGAAAAACGATTAAAAATACATCCATAGTTTAATTTTAAGTGGTTAGTGATAATTGTACGTAACAATTCCACGAAAGTTACAAGATTTATTTTATATAAAAAATGTTTGCCGATTTTCTTTATATAAAGATTTTATAAATAAAAACCCCTTTCAAAGTTTCAAACTCGGAAAGGGGTTTTAAGGATTTATAGACAAGAGTTAAAAAATAACCCCAATACCCAAAGAAATTCCTCTTGTAGTAAATGTTCGGTCGGAATCTTTGAAAGACGCGTCCGTCATGCTAATGTTTCGTCCAGAAAAACTTAAATCAGTAACCAATGAGGTTCTTTTTTCCTTTCCAACAAAAAATTTATAGCCAGCTCCAACGGCAAACATGTTTCCTCTTCTAAATTCATCACCAATTTTCATCAAGGTACCATAATCTGCAAAAATAAACGGTGATGAATAATCATTTTCAAGATAAACCCTCACATCTGCATAGGCTGGAAAAGTATTTATAGTAGGAGAAATAAACCCTTCCAAGCCAACTCCAACTCCCAACGAAATATAGGGACTAAGAAAATAACCATTGATGGTTTGCAAAGCAAAAGCATTTGTTCCATCCGTTTCCAAATCATTTGTAATGTCACCCACACCAGCTACAGAGAGATCTTCTTCCATGCTAGTTATTTTGGTATATGAAATCTTGGTAAGGTTAAAAAAGCCCTTGTTGTGCATTGCATCCTTTGGAATTTCTTGTGTTTCTTCATTTTCTTGAGCTTGAAGCAAAAAAGGAAATAGAAGAAAAGAAAACAGTAGTTTTTTCATATTTAAAGATTTAGAGGTGTCTTGTAAAGATAAAAAAAATTATAAAGCCACTTGAAATAAAAAACCCTTTCAAAGTTTCCAATTCTGAAAGGGTTAAAAATATAACGTAGAATTTACAAACGCTCAATCGCCTTCTCAATCCTACTAATCGTTTCTTCTTTCCCAATCAATTCCACAATATCAAACAAATGAGGTCCTTTTAAAGCCCCAACAAGACTCAAACGGAACGGTTGCATCACTTTCCCCATTCCAATCTCGTTTTGCGTCATCCATTCTTTTACAATCGTTTCGATGTTTACAGAAGTAAAATCTTCAATAGTATTCAAAACAGCAATCAGGTTTCGCATCAATCCTGGCGTTTCTTCCTTCCAATTCTTCGAAGCTTTTTCATCATAGGATGTTGGAGCCACAAAAAAGAAATCACTCAATTCCCAGAAATCCGAAACGAAATTTGCACGTTCTTTTATCGAGGCAACAATCTTTACTAGAGTAGTATAATCAACATCAACACCTTTTTCATACACAATAGGAGCGAAGGCTTTCGCCAAATCATCGTCGTTTTGTTGTATCAAATATTGATGGTTGAACCATTTGTTTTTCTCCGGATCAAATTTGGCACCAGCTTTATGAACTCTGTTCAAATCAAAAACTTCAGCCAATTCTTTCAACGAAAATAATTCCTTATCCGTTCCGTCATTCCAACCAAGTAAGGCCAAGAAGTTCACAACCGCTTCAGGGAAAAAACCTTTTTCTCTATAGCCTGATGAAATTCCTTCATCAGTTTTCCATTCTAAAGGAAACACAGGGAATCCCATTTTATCACCATCACGCTTCGATAATTTTCCGTTTCCGATTGGTTTCAAAATCAATGGCAAATGAGCAAATTCAGGAGCTTCCCAGTTAAAGGCTCTGTACAACAAAACGTGCAACGGCATCGATGGCAACCATTCCTCACCACGAATCACGTGCGAAGTTTCCATCAAATGATCGTCCACAATATTCGCCAAATGATAAGTTGGCATTCCATCACTCTTAAACAAAACCTTGTCGTCAAGCAAATTCGTATCAAATTTTATATCTCCTCTGATGATATCTTTTAATTCTAAAATTTCATTTACAGGCGTTTTGAAACGAATTACAAAGTCTTCACCATTCCCAATTCTTTCAGCCGTTTTCTCTGCAGAATTTGTCAAGGAATTATCCAATTTCTCTCGAACCGAATGATTGTAAATAAATGTTTTTCCTTCCTCTTCAGCATTTTTACGCAACTGATCCAAATCTTCCGACGAATCAAAAGCATAGTAAGCCCAACCCGAATTGATCAAGTCGTCAGCATATTGTTTATACAAATCCTTTCTTTCGCTTTGACGGTAAGGACCAAATTTTTCATTCTTTCCAACCGTTTCACTTGGAGCAATTCCAAGCCATTCCAACGCTTCCATGATATACTGTTCAGCACCCGGAACAAAACGATTCTGGTCGGTATCCTCAATTCTCAAATAGAAAACACCACCGTGTTTCTTGGCAAACAAATAGTTGAACAATGCAGTTCTCACACCGCCAATATGTAAAGGTCCAGTCGGACTTGGTGCAAAACGCACACGTACTTGCTTTGACATTTCTCTTAAATTTTGACGCAAAGATACGGTTTTATAAAAAAGGCAAAACTCAATGTTTGAAACAAAAAAAGCTACCCGATTTGGATAGCTTTAAATTTAATTTTTGATAAGATTCTCTTCTTTCATAAGTTTTAAAAATTCTGTTTTAAAATCTTCATAAATACTGAGTATATCACCCATTGCATTTCTAAAATCATCAAAATTTCTGAATTTCGATGCTTTAATTTCTGCTTCCTTATCATTTAATAAATAACGGTAAACAAAGCCTAAATTTGATTTTAATAAAGTTCCATCTATTTTATTTCCATCTACATATATATATATATAATCAGTAATGATCCCCCCACTAATTTGGCAACTTAGAATTAATTTTATATTGCCAAAAACTTCTTCATAATTATAATGTTGCCCTGGCGTAAATATCTTAAAATCACACCCCAGCTCTTTTAAGATTTTTAAATTTTCTTTTTTATCCATCTTTTTCATTATATTATCTAATGGAAAATCATATCTTAAAGAATTGTTCTTTAGTTTTCTTACAAAATCTATATTTCTGTAGGCTTGGTATGCGATTTTTGAAGTTTGTTCTTGTATATTCATAATTATTCGGGTTTAAAAATAAGTTCTACACCTAAATCTTTTGCTATTTTTTTATATTCATCAATTTTGTCAAATTTAAGGTTTGTATCTGGTATTTCTAAACAATACTTGCCATAAAGTTTATCGCCAATTTCTGAATTTGCAATTTTTGATCCAGGCGGGTATTTTTCTTTTATTTCTTTGCAGTATTTTATAAAGGTGTCTTTATTAATTTCTGATAAATTAGTTGCTTTTCGGGATAAAATCATTCCATTTCCATCTTTATCCCAAGAGTCCAATCGGTAACGTCTTGGTTTTCCTGCATTTTTATGTCCTTTTGGATATACTTTTTCAGGATGTGTCATCCAAATTTCATTATTTTCATACCATTTAAGTTCTTTAGATTTAGCATTAAAATCGTTTCCTCTTTTCCAAAATGCTTGCAATTCTCTAAAAGATAGTTTTTTACCTTTTGCAATAATTTCTTCAGAACCGTCTTTAACAACATCATCAAATAAATCTTCATCAATTTGTTCTTTTAGTTCTCTAAAAATTTTATCATTATCAACATGGCGTTCCCCTTTTTTAAAGTCGTCTAAAAATTTAGTGGTCTTGGCGTCAGGTATTACTTTTTCTAAATCGGTACCCAATTCAACAATGTCATCTATTTTTTTGGCTTTTGTCAACAATCCAACACCACTCATCATCGATACGACAGAAACCGTGGTTTGTCCCACAAAGTGTTTTCCTTTTTCGGGATCGTTATAAGTGTCTTTTACTTCTTCTTGAAGTCCTTCATAAAGATTTACCATTCCTTCTTTGGTAAACATTCCCATCAAGGCTTTTTGTTTTTCGTCGTCGATTACAATTTCATAGACACCTTTTATGGCCATTGGTATTCCCACAACTTCATCGATAACTCCATCTTCAACTCCAGCTATTGTGGGTTCAAACTGGCAGTACTTTGGCCATTGTTTGTGTTCTTCTCCTTTGGTGTGCCACGTGCTCTCATTAACGGTACCTTCTTTCCAAATATTTTTTGCAATTTTTTGGGTAGAAGCAATAGCTTCCACATAATCAGCAATATTGTCTGATAACAATGCTTTTGTTTTTTGCACAAATTTTTTGTAAAAACTCAGTTCATCGGTTTCTTTTGCAAGGTTTTCCAAGTCGGTTTTTACTTGTTCTCTTAAAGATGGTATATCAGCATCAAGACCTCTTTTTTTAGCTTCTGTTTTCCATTTATCTTCAAACTCTTTTAGGTATAAGGGATTGACAATATTTTTTATAATTGGTTTCCCTTTTTCATCAAGTGTTATGTCAATTGTGATATCAGGTGTTCCTTCGATATTTTGATAAGAATAAGTAGTTATTCTATCATTTTGAGTTTTAATTTTTTGAATATCCTCAAAAGAATTCGCAACTATAAATTTATAATCATCAGGGTAACTTTTAATGCTTACTGCTAATTTTACATCACTATAAAATTTATTAGACAAAAGTTTTTTCATTTTTTTGTCTAGAAGAGCCATTTGCTTTTCATTTCCTTTTAAACTTGAAATTTTTAAAAATGGGAGCAGTTTTTCTGAAATGTCTTTTTTTTCTTCAAAACTCATGTTTTCAGAAGTAGGAAGCTGACCATTGTTATAGCTAAAGTCAATTAGGAGTTCGCTTCTTTCCCAAATGCCGTTCTTTTTAAATACCACAAAAGGCTCGTTAATAAGTTCAAGTTTGGTATTTTTTTTTGCATCTTCAAGAGAAGAATAAGAATAAACAAGTGTATTTCTGTTTAGGTAGATGTGTACTGTCACTAAAGTGCCATCATCACATTTGTTTTGATAATAAGCTTCAGTAATTCCATTAACTTGAAATGCTTTAATTGTTGGGTCGTATTTGTTTTCTTGATCTTGTGTTTGCGAAATGAGTTCAGTTTCTATAACAGATGCTATTTGATCTGTTGAAAAATTGTATTCTGAATTTTTATCTAAAAGAGTTCGTATATCCTTAGAAATAGTATGTATGTAGCTTTTTGAGCTTGATTTTAAAAGGTTGTACGTCACTAAATTCATTTTCATCATCATAGTTCCATTTTGTTCTTTTGAATAGATGAAATGCATTACATAATCTGCAGAATTATACAAGTTATTAGTAAGCCATCTTTTTGCATAATGTTCTTCAACTTCTGTTTTATTTTGTTTTAAAACAGCATCCACATAAAAAGGTAAAGCCTCATCATTAACAATTTTATTCAGATCTTCAGGACTTAAATCAGTTAAGCCCGCTGAACCATAACCAGATTTATGTAAACCTCTCTGTATATAAAATGCATCACTGAAATCACCACGCTTATTTATGTCTAATGGGAGTGTGATTATTTTCTTATTAATAAGATTTGAAGACATTTTAAGCGAAGTATATGCATCAAATAAATTTGAGCTCTCCATATCTGGAATTTGCATAGCCGATAGATTGTTTCTTTTAACAACATTTGTTATTATAGGAATTCTTCCATTGATCATTAAACTATTGTTTATTAATGGAATTAATTCTTTACTTGCGTCTTCAAGAAGTTCTTTAAGACCATTTTCATTTAAGCTTTTGTCATTTTTTAAATTGTCATAATATTCTCTTTCTTTTGATTTCATTTTTCTTTTTATTAAGATTATAGACTAATATTTTTACAAATATATAATATTATAATCTAACACCACAAGTATTATTTAGAAAATAATCTTTTGTTTAGATTTTCCCTTTTTATCTATTTTATAGTAAACTAATAATCACTACTTTTATCAGTTATAAATAAACTACGCAAGATTTTGGAAAATAAAGTGTTGATTTATCAGAAATTAGAAGCTTTCATCAAAAAGTTTTATACCAATGAACTCATCAAGGGATTGATTTTCTTTGTGGGATTAGGATTGCTGTATTTGTTTTTCACCTTGATAATCGAATATTTCCTTTGGCTCAAGCCAACTGGAAGAACCATCTTGTTCTGGATGTTCATCGTTGTTGAATTATTTTTATTGATGCGATTCATCTTGTTTCCGTTGTTTCAATTGTTCAAATTAAAAAAGGGAATCAATTACTCCGAAGCTTCTGTCATCATCGGAAATCATTTTACGGAAGTAAGTGACAAGCTCACCAACTTCCTTCAACTTTCAAACGACAACAATCAATCGGAATTGCTTTTGGCTTCTATCGAACAAAAGGCAAAAACGCTACAACCAATTCCATTTACCAATGCCGTCAACTTTAATAAGAATAGAAAATTCATTCCGTTGGCTTTGATTCCGATTTTGTTTTTCGCATTCTTTTATATTTCTGGAAACAGTAATCTCATTACCGATAGTTTTGATAGGGTAGTGCATTATCAAAAACAATTTTCACCACCGGCTCCATTTGAATTTATCATTTTAAACAAAAACCTCCAAACAGAACAAGGAAATGATTTCGTTCTGCAAATCAAATCCGAAGGAAAAGTCGTTCCAGAAAACGCCATGATTTTCATCAACGACGAAAGTTATTTCATGGAATCTACAAAGCCAGGCGTTTTTGAATATCGTTTTACAAAGCCAATCGAGAATACAGCGTTCCACGTGAAGGCGAATGAAGTTACTTCTTCTGATTATGAATTGAAGGTTGTGGCTGTTCCTACAATTGCCAATTTCGAAATGGTGCTGAATTTTCCATCGTATCTGAATAAGAAATCAGAAACTATCAAAGGAACTGGTAACGCCATTGTTCCAGAAGGAACCAAAGTAACGTGGAAAGTCGATGCAATGGCTACAAATGCAGTTGAATGGACAGACAATAAGACGATTACCCGTTTTTCTGCCAATGAAAATAGCTTTCATTTATCAAAAAACATCAACCAAAACACAGATTATCAGATTCTTACTTCTAATGAAAAGGTAAAACATTATGAAAAACTGAACTATGAGATTTCAATTGTGAAGGATCAATACCCAACTATCAGTGTAAACAATGCTCCAGACAGTTTAAGAGTCGATAAAAGTGTTGTCATTGGCCAAGTTTCGGACGATTATGGATTGTCAAGATTGCAGATTGTTTATTATCCGAAGAACAAACCTGAAGCTGGATTGAAAGCTCAAATCTCAGTTAAGAAAGATGTTTTTGATCAGTTCATATTTTCATTTCCAGGAAATCTTCCGGTTACCGAAGGTGTTTCGTATGAATACTATTTCGAGGTTTTTGATAACGACGCCTTGCACAATTTCAAAAGCACAAAATCGTCCGTATTTGCAAATCGAATTGAAACCGAAGAAGAAAAGCAAGATGAGTTGATGCAACAGCAGAATGACAACATCAACAGTATGGAAAAGTCGTTGAAGAATCAGGACAAGCAACTTTCTGAGCTAGAGAAATTGCAAAAGAGTAATAAGCAAAAGGATAATCTAGAATTCAAGGACCAACAGAAAGTAAATGAATTCTTGAAGCGTCAGCAAATGCTCGATGAGAAGATGAAAGAATTTGCCAAGAAAATTGAGGAGAATCTGGATAAGGTTAAAACCGATAAAAAAGATGAATTCAAAGAAGATCTTCAAAAACGTATTGATGAAACTCAAAAGGATTTAGAAAAAAACAAAGAGCTTTTAGAAAAACTGAAGGAACTTAACGACAAGATTAATCAGGAAGAATTGTATGAAAAAATGGACCAGCTCAAACAAAAATCTAAAAACCAGACGAAGAGTTTGGAACAATTGGTTGAACTGACAAAACGTTTTTACGTAGAAAAAAAGGCAGAACAAATTGCTGATAAATTAGACAAGCTTGCTGAAAAGCTAGACAAGCTTTCGGAACAAGGCAAAGAAAATACAGCTGAAAAGCAAGAAGAAATAAATAAAGAGTTTGACAAGATTCAGGAAGAACTCAAAGAACTCGACAAAGACAACAAGGAATTGAAATCGCCAATGGATATTCCGATGGATGAAGAAAAGGAGAAAAGCGTTGAGGAAGATTTAAAAAAGGCTTCGGAAGAATTGGGTAAGGACAAAAAAGAAAAAGCCAAACCTAAGCAAAAAAGTGCTTCCAAAAAAATGAAAGAAATGTCAGGCAAAATGTCGGCAGGTATGCAGGCTGGTGAAATGGAGCAATTGGAAGAGGATATTAAAATGCTACGTCAAATTTTGGACAATCTTTTGGCTTTTTCTTTCTCACAGGAAGATTTGTTAGCTCAATTTAAGTCATTGAAACGAGGTTCGCCCTCGTTCAATAAAAACCTAAAATTGCAACAAGATTTGAAATTGCAATTTCAGCATGTTGATGATAGTTTATTTGCTTTGTCTTTGCGTCAACCAAAAATGGGCGACAAGATCACTAAAGAAGTTGGAGAAGTGCATTATAATATTGAAAAAGCTTTGGAGAATTTAGTTGAAGCACAAATTGGAAAAGGAACTTCCCATCAGCAGTACACGATTTCATCTGCCAATAAGCTTGCCGATTTCTTGAGTGATTTACTTAACGGAATGCAAATGTCAATGTCGGGAATGGGTCAAGGTAAACCAAAAAAAGGGCAAGGTCAAGGCGAAATGCAACTTCCAGACATCATCAAAAAGCAAGGAGAACTTGGTGAGAAAATGAAGGAAGGAATGAAAAAAGGAAAGAAACCAGGCGAAAAAGAAGGCGAAGGCAATGAGGGAGAAAAAGGACAGAAACCTGGAGAAAAATCTGGACAATCTGGCAAACCCGGTCAAAAAGGAGAAAATGGCCAAGATGGAGAAGGAGGACAAGATGGCGAAGGAAATGCAGGTGAAATAATGGAAATCTACAAACAACAAAAGCAGCTTCGTGAAGCGTTGCAAAAGGAATTGAACGAAAAAGGTTTAGGCGGAAACGGTCAGAAAGCATTAGATGAAATGAAGCAAATCGAGAAGCAATTGTTGAATCAAGGTTTCAAGAACGAAACCCTGCAGAAGATATTAAATCTCAATTATGAGTTGCTAAAATTAGATAAAGCCATACAGCAGCAAGGCGAAGAACAAAAACGTCAAGCACAAACCAACAAGAAGGATTTCAACAATACTACAAATGCTCTTTCGCCAGCCTTGAAAGATTATTTAAACAGTATCGAAATTTTAAATAGACAAAGCTTACCTTTGCGGTCGAATTTTAACCAAAAGGTTCAAGAATATTTTAAGAAGAATGATTAGTTTCAATTACGAATCCGACTTTGAATTAGACAACGAAATGGCTTATGCAGAATGGTTGTCCAAGGTTATTGTATCGGAAAACAAAAAAGAAGGGGATATCAACTACATCTTTTGTGACGATGAATATCTGCACAAGATCAATGTTGAATACCTTCAGCATGACACCTTAACCGACATCATTAGTTTCGACTATTCTGTAGGTAACGAATTGCACGGCGATATATTTGTTTCCGTCGAGAGAGTAGAAGACAATGCCAAAGATTTCAATGTTTCTTTTGAAGAAGAGTTGAAGCGTGTTCTAGTTCACGGTGTTTTGCATTACTGTGGATATAAAGACAAATCAGATAAAGACGAAGCTTTAATGCGTCAAAAAGAAGAAGAAAAAATGTTGATGTTCCACGTGGAACAGTAGTTTAGTCAAGCTTTTGTCATTCCGAGGAACGAGGAATCTCTTGAAGTAAACAAATGAGATTCCTCGTTCCTCGGAATGACAATAAAGGGGCATTAAGTTTTGTCTAAAGAATAAATCATAAACTGTTCCACGTGGAACAACCGAATAGATTTCAAGTTTTAGTTAAATCCTAAATCTAAAAATCCCAAATCCTAAATCAAAAATGTTTCAAGAAGAATACGATGTAATTGTAGTTGGTGCAGGTCATGCAGGTTCAGAAGCAGCGGCAGCGGCAGCCAATATGGGTTCAAAAACCTTACTGGTCACGATGAGCTTGCAAAACATTGCCCAAATGTCTTGTAATCCTGCAATGGGAGGGATAGCCAAAGGACAGATTGTCCGTGAGATTGATGCTCTTGGAGGTTATTCTGGAATCATTTCAGATAAGACCGCCATACAGTTCAAGATGCTTAATAAATCAAAGGGGCCGGCTATGTGGTCGCCTCGTGTTCAAAGCGACAGAATGCGTTTTGCGGAAGAATGGCGTTTGATGCTAGAGCGAACCCCAAACCTTGATTTCTATCAGGAAATGGTGAAAGGACTGATTATCGAAAAAGGAAAAATAAAAGGAATTAAGACTTCTCTTGGAGTTGAAATCCGTTCAAAATCCGTTGTCTTGACCAATGGAACGTTCTTAAACGGATTGATTCATATTGGTGAAAAACAATTTGGAGGAGGTAGAGCTGGGGAAAGTGCTGCTTACGGAATCACAGAGGATTTGGTTAAAGCAGGTTTTGAATCGGGTAGAATGAAGACTGGAACGCCGCCACGAGTTGACGGACGTTCTCTTGATTATTCGAAAATGAATGAAGAGAAAGGTGATGCAAAACCGGATAAGTTTTCTTATTCTGATGAAACCAAACCATTGGCGATTCAAAAATCGTGTCATATGACCTATACGTCTTTGGGTGTACATGATATTTTGCGAGAAGGCTTCGATCGTTCTCCAATGTTTAATGGCCGAATAAAAAGTCTAGGACCAAGATATTGTCCATCGATTGAAGACAAAATCAATCGTTTTGCCGATAAGGAAAGACACCAATTGTTTGTTGAACCTGAAGGTTGGGATACGGTAGAGGTCTATGTAAATGGCTTCTCTACATCGCTTCCAGAAGACATACAATTTAAAGCTTTACGTTCGGTTGCTGGATTTGAAAAGGTAAAATTCTTTCGTCCTGGTTATGCAATTGAATACGATTATTTTCCGCCAACACAATTAAAACACACGTTGGAAACTAAATTAGTTGAAGGTTTATATTTCGCTGGACAAATAAACGGAACAACAGGATATGAAGAAGCAGCTTCCCAAGGATTGATGGCTGGAATCAATGCACATTTAAAAGTGCACGAAAAAGCACCATTAATTCTGAAAAGAGACGAAGCTTATATAGGTGTTTTGATAGATGATTTGATTACGAAAGGAACAGAAGAGCCTTATAGAATGTTTACATCTCGTGCTGAATATAGAACACTTCTACGTCAAGATAATGCCGATTTCCGACTAACACCAATGTCTTATGAAATTGGTTTAGCTTCGGAAAAGCGTTTGAGAAGAATGGAGCATAAACTAAAAGAATCTGAAAAAATGGTAAATTTCTTCAAAGAAACAAGTATTTCGATGGCTGAAATGAATCCCATATTAGAAGCAAAAGAATCTGCTTTGGTGACACAATCTGATAAAATGTTCAAGATATTCTCTCGTCCTCAAATCGATTTGGAAGATATGATGAAATTTGAGAAGGTTAAGGAATATATTGAACAAAATGATTTAGATCAAGAGATCCTAGAACAAGCAGAAATACAAGTGAAATATTCTGGATACATCGAAAAGGAAAGAAACAATGCAGATAAACTAACAAGATTAGAAGATGTAAAGATTCCTGAAAATTTCGATTATAATAAGATAAAATCCATGTCGATTGAAGCAAAACAGAAGTTGAGTCACATTCGCCCCATTACGATTTCGCAAGCTTCTAGAATCAGCGGAGTTTCACCAAGCGATATTTCGGTATTGTTAATCTATATGGGAAGATGATAATTTCAGATTTTAGAATCATAAGTCCTAATTCCTAAACCTTAATTCCTAATTAAAATAATGTTTCACGTGGAACGAACTTCGCTAAAGCTTATGTATAAAGGAAAATTGCCGATATTTTTATTGTTTTTTATTGTTTTGAGTTGTGGAATAACGAAGCAAAAATATGTGATTGATGATTATACAATTGTTCCAAATGCGAAGGAAGTTTTGGGAAATAAAGGTTTGAGTGCTTTTGTTTTTGAAAACAACAAGAAGTTATTGCCGTTTCAGCAGTTTATAACCAACAAGTTTAAATTGGATAGTTATCAGGAAAAAGAATTTTGGGTAACAATTGATGGCGACAAGTATAAAATTATTTTATATGATAATGATGAATTAATAAAATACATCAATACTTCTGATTTTACTTTGGCCAATCAAAATCCAGATGTAGTTAATGTTGGGAGTACAGCCGATTTTATTGCACTTTCCATGATAAGTTCCAGAAACGAAGATTGCTTGGCAGAAGGTTCGCTTTATGAAAATATAGCTGTAAAATATTTAAAACAACTAAAAGATGACTATTTAAGTAATGATAGATAATAATAAGAAAATATACCTCACTGTAAAAGACTATACTGTTTCAGGCGAAACTTTTGGTCTCTATCGTGATGAAAAAATGGATATGCTGATTACGTTTCCAAAGCCAAACGAAAATGATTTGCATAAATATTACGAAAGCGAAAACTACATTTCCCATACTGATGGAAGAGGTTCGTTGTTTGAAAAGTTATATCAATTTATAAAGGGATTTGCCTTAAAAAACAAAGTCAATCTAATTAATGATCTGCATCCTCAAAAAGGAAGACTTTTGGACATTGGAGCTGGAACCGGTGATTTCCTTGCTTTCGCAAAAACAAAAGGATGGGACACAACAGGAATAGAACCTAGTGAGAAAGCTAAGTCTATTGCATTAAAGAAAGGTGTTTCCTTTTCAGATTCGACCCAAGTTTTAGAAAATAATTCATTTGATGTAATTACGATGTGGCATGTTTTAGAACACGTTCCCAATCTTGAAAAACAAATTAAAGAATTAAAAAGGTTATTAAAACCTGAGGGAACAATTATCATTGCGGTACCAAACTTCAGATCATTTGACGCAAAATATTATAGAAGATTTTGGGCTGGTTTTGATGCTCCAAGACATCTTTGGCATTTTTCTAAAAAAGCAATAAAATTGCTTTTCTTAAAAGAAAAAATGAAAGTGGAGAAAATACTTCCAATGAAATTTGATGCTTTTTATGTGAGTCTGCTTTCAGAAAAATATAAAGCAGGTCAGATGAATTTTATCAGGGCTTTTTACATAGGATTGAAGTCAAACTACAAAGCAAAGAAGCGTTTTCAATATTCTTCCTTGATTTATGTCATAAAAAACGCCAAAAACGCAAATAAAAGCACAGATTCAACGATTATAGAACAAAACGATGTTGTTGTTGTCAAAAATTAAAACACAGCTTAAAATACTTTATTTAGATTCGTTTTCAATCAGTTTTGATTATTATAATTTTAAATTCAATAACAATTAATTATAAGCTTTGAATAACTTGAAAATCATCAAAATTTGAGATGACTACGCTTCAATAAATTTTTACTATTTTTGAAACCAATAAAAATTAACATATAACTTTAGAATGAAAAAATCCTTATTAATTATCGCATTAGCAATTTCAATTATTTCTTGTAACAAAGAAACGCAAACAACTGAAGCTGCCGCATTCAAAACAGCCTACATCGACACTTCTAAACTTATGGAAGAATATACCGAAGCCAAAGATGTTGCCGCAAAATATAAATCTAAATCAGATGAAGCAGCTAGAAAGCTAGAAGTTCAGGAAGCTAATTTCAAATCGGATGCAAATTATTTCCAGAAAAACGCACAAGCAAACGGACAAGCTTGGGCCCAACAAAAAGGAGCTGAATTGCAACAAAGACAACAGCAATTGCAATATGCGGCTCAAACAATGGCACAACAATTACAGGAAGGACATGCCGTTGAAATGGATACACTTGTAAAATCTGTAAAAAAATTCATCAAGGATTATGGCAAGGAAAAAGGCTATGATTATGTGTATGGAACAGGCGATGCAGCATCTGTTTTGTATGCAAAAGACAGCTATGACATTACAGATGAAGTAGTTAAATTGTTGAATGACAAATATACGACTTCAGCTAAAAAAGAAGAAACAACTGAAACTAAAAAAGAAGAGAAAAAATAATCTCACCCAGATAAATCAAATGCCTTTCGATTCGGAAGGCATTTTTTGTTGGTAGGAATTTCAAATATTCTTCAAAATAATTTTCATTTTAGTCAAAAAGCTATATTTTTATCCCAACAAAAATTATTCGCCAGATGGAAACCATTTCAGCAGCAGCAGCTTATACCTTAAAATTTATCAATCAGACGCAACGTTCTATTTTCCTTACGGGAAAAGCAGGGACCGGAAAAACCACGCTTTTAAAAGAAATTATCCAATCTACACATAAAAATGTAGTAGTGGTTGCTCCAACAGGAATTGCAGCTTTGAATGCCGGTGGAGTAACAATTCACTCGATGTTTCAGTTGCCTTTCGGCGGATTTATTCCGGCCAGTAATGTTGACGCTCACGTTACCGATCGTGTGAAATTTGAAACCAAGGACACCCTCAGAAGACATTTCAGAATGAGCGGTCAGAAGAAAGCAGTGATTCAAAATATGGAACTGCTGATTATTGACGAAGTGAGTATGCTTCGGGCCGATTTACTTGACGCCATTGACTTTATGATGCAAAGCGTTCGGAAGAAACGTATTCCCTTCGGAGGAGTTCAAGTGCTTTTTATTGGCGATTTGTTGCAATTGCCTCCCGTGGTTCGAGAGGAAGAATGGCAAACTTTACGCAATTATTACACCGGAAAATTCTTTTTCCATTCGCATGTTGTCCAGCAAAACCCGCCACTTTATATTGAACTTTCAAAGATTTTCCGTCAAACGGATGATCAATTTATAGCTGTTTTAAACAACCTTCGAAACAACGAAATATCCCAAGAGGATGTTGCGGTTTTAAATCAATATGTTCAACCAAATTTTGATATAAAATCCAACAAAGGATACATAACTTTAACCACTCATAACGCTAAGGCAGATACTATAAATGCTGATTCTTTAGATGAATTAAACGGCAAATTGATAAGCCTGAAAGCTGAAATCGTAGATGATTTTCCCGATAAGATTTTTCCGATTGATGAATATCTGCACTTGAAAGTTGGTGCTCAAGTGATGTTCGTGAAAAATGATTTATCGTTCGAAAAAAATTATTTCAACGGAAAAATGGGTTTCATCGAATCGGTTTCAAGCAATGAAGTTCGTGTTCATTTTCCTGAAGAAAACAAAACCATCGATGTGGAGAAATACGAATGGAAAAACATCCGCTATTCTGTAAATTCCATGACCAAGGAAATAGAGGAAGAGGTTTTGGGAACCTTTGTCCATTATCCTATTAAACTTGCCTGGGCCATCACCGTCCACAAAAGCCAAGGACTGACGTTTGACAAAGCAGCATTGGATGTTTCGCAAGTTTTTATGCCCGGACAAGCTTATGTTGCCTTGTCACGTTTACGATCGTTAAACGGGCTAATTTTGCTTTCTCCGTTGCGAATGAATGGTATTTCGAGCGACAAGGATGTCATTAATTATGCTCAAAACAGAGCCGATGAAAATATTCTGGCCAATTCTTTACAGCTTGAAACCCGAAAATTCATCCATAATTATCTTGTTAATACCTTCGAATGGGGCGATTTGATTCAAGAATGGCGGAATCATCAATACAGTTACAACGAAGACGCGGAGAAATCCGAGAAATCTAAACATCACATTTGGGCAAAAAAACAGGCTTCCATCATGTACGAACTCGAAACGCCTTCCCAAAAATTCATCAGCCAGTTGAACAAGCTTTTCTCCGACCAAAAGCTGGACTATAATTATATTTCCGAAAGGATCAATGCAGCGTTCAATTATTTCCTAAAGCCAATGGACGATTTGGTGTATGAAATTTTATGGAAGCTCGAAGAAGTAAAACGCGTCAAGCTTGTAAAAGCCTACTATCAAGAGTTATTGGTTTTAGAAGAATTGCAAATCAAGGCCGTACTGCGATTGCTAAAGGCAAAAAAAATGATCGAAATCGTAGTTACCGGTGAATTAATTTGCAAGGAAAATTTGACTTCACCCGAGATTAAAAACTATAAAGTCAACAAAATGGAACGCCTCCGAGAAGATTTCAAAAAGGCAAATATGACACTTGTCGAAGAAGATCCAATTAGAGAAAGATATACCTCTAAAAAGAAAGAAAAATCGGCAACACCAAAGAAAGCTACAACAGAAGAAACCTATGAACTTTGGTTGCAAAAGAATTCAATAGAGCAGATTGCCGAACTCCGAAAGCTTACACCTCAAACAATAAGCGGCCATATTTCTAAACTAATAGAAGCAGGAAAAGTACAACTTACGGAAGTATTGCCAGAGGACAAGATAGCCGAATTAGCCGAAGCATTTTCGGGTTATACTGAAGCTTCCTTGATTCCTTTAAAAGATAAATACGGCGATAAATTCAGTTGGGATGAGCTAAAAATGTTTAAGGCGACTTTAACCAAAATCTAGCAGATTTTTACTTGATTTTAGATTTCATTATCGCTTGCAAACCATTCAGCAAAAGAGGATTCCGTTTCTTGGAGTTTTAAGGAAAAAAGATTGATGTTTTTTGGCAGGCGGTTTTTGATCCTTTCGGCAAAATCAATAACCATGTTTTCGCTTGTGGGCTGATAATCTACCAAAATCACGTGATGTCCTCGGTTTTTTAGTTCATTAGCCAATTCAACGTGGGGAGTGGTTTCATTGAAAACGGTGGCGTGATCAAACTGATCGACGATTTCTTCTTTTACGATTTTTTTGAGATCAGAAAAGTCAATCACCATTCCGAATTTCACGTTATTTCGATCTGTAATTGGTGTTCCGATAACGGTTACAGAGAGCTTATAGCTATGTCCGTGCACATTCTTGCATTTTCCGTCGTATCCATAAAGGGCATGTCCTGTTTCGAAGGTAAACTGCTTGGTGATTCTGATTTTACTCATGATGGGTTTGATTTGGGGACAAATTTACGAATTTATTACTTACGAAGTTTTGGAAACGGATGCCCTAGCCCTGATTGAAACGGAAAGCCCGGAATTTGAAAAGTTTATTTTTCCTGACAGAAAAGAGCGACCAACGGAAGCTCCTTTTATGGCTTTGGAAAAATTACTTTTTCAAATGAGGACTTGAAGTGGAAAGCAGGAAATAGCTCCTAAAAAAAACTACTTCTTAAACTGTTCTAGAGCTTTTTTCGTAAAGTCCGACAACACCAGTTTTCCAGAAACCGCAGCTCTTTCGTAAAGCAATGTCCCCCAGTTTTCAGTGCCTTCCCAAAGCACTTTCTTCATTTCGGAGAGGGCTTCTGGATTGTAGTTGGATAATTTTTGAGTGAAGCTATCAAGCTCTTTATCGAGTTCTTCCAGATTCGCGAAGACTTTTGCATATAGGCCTTTTTGCTTGGCCCAATCGGCAGTTTGCCATTCATCTCCAGCTAGAGTTAGTTCGGCCAAACCGCTTGTTCCTATTTTTCTTTCGACTGCAGGAGCGATTACGAATGGACCGATGCCGATGGTGAATTCGGATAATTTGATGCTGCTGTTGGCGGTTGCAAAAACATAATCACAGGCCGAAGCCAAGCCAACTCCTCCGCCAACGGCTTTTCCTTGAACACGACCGATGATAAGTTTGGAGCATTTTCGCATGGCATTGATGACATTTGCAAAACCGGAAAAAAACCGAGCACCTTCCTCAAGATTGGAAACGGCAAGAAGCTCATCGAAGGAAGCACCTGCACAAAACACTTTTTCGCCTTTGCTTTTTAGAACAATAATCGAAACTTCTTTATTGTTGCTGAGTGTGTTGAATTCGTCTGTCAAGAGTTGCAAAAGCTGACTTGGAAAGGAATTTCCAGACGGATGATGAAACTCAATTGTAGCTATCTTGTTTGTGATGTTCGTATGGATGGAACCGTTTTGAATGTCTGTTGTCATGATAAAATTTTCAGTAAAAATACTGAAAAACGGCTTAATTGTTTCTCTTTAAGTTCGGGATTTGGCAGGAGATAATTTAAAATGCGGAGAAATTCTGCATCTTTTTTGCAGATTGTTTTCTAATTATAGTATATTTGCCACCGATAATGGGGGATTAGCTCATTTGGCTAGAGCGCTTGCCTGGCAGGCAAGAGGTGACCGGTTCGAATCCGGTATTCTCCACTAAACCGCAAACATTCAAGTGTTTGCGGTTTTTTATTGCACAAAAAAAGAGAAGCGTTTGCTTCCTCTTCTTTTATACATTTTGTAATAATTATTCTGTTGGCAATGGAGCTCCAACGGCAATTTCGCAACGGTGTCCCGGTTGTCCGTGTGGCGGATTCATTCCTGGAGCGGTTTCCGTAGTAACGGGTTGGGTCTGTAATGTTTTAGGTGCAGGTTGCTCTAATGAGGTAGGCTTCGGAACATCGTGTGGTGACAATGTTGCCTTTTTTGGAGAATTTAACGGTGCTCCAACTGCAATATCGCAACGGTGATTTGGCTGACCGTGTGGTGGATTCATTCCTGGAGCCGTTGGAGCCACAGTTGTACTTTGCTGAACGGGTTGTGGAGTAACAGCTGTTGCAGTAGGCTCGGCCTGAGGTGTCACCTCAATTGGATTTTCTGGAGTAGCCACTGTTTCTTCTGTTGATGGAGTATCTGAACTTTCTTGAGGTTCCAATTCTTTCTTGCAAGAAGTAAAAAACAGAGAAGCAACGAAAACCAAACTTAAAATTGTTTTTGTATTCATGATGTATTTTTTAATTTAAGGAAAACCAAATATAAAACTTTAAAATCCTTTTGGAAATACATTAACATAAAATCATGAACAAAAACGTTTTCCAAAAAAAAGAGACTGTTGCAACAGCCTCTTTTAATGGGTTAAACTTCGGTTCCGCAAGTGCAGTTGCTACCACAGTTACAGTTTTCGCATTTACAGTTTGGATTGTCGCATCCGTTATTTGCTGTTGTTTTCATGATTTCTAGTATTTAAATTATTACTACTACAAAGTTAGAACAGCAGTTAATAGTTTGCTTTATGCAAAAAAGGGGAAGATGTATATAATTTTTGGATTCTCCTAAAGACTGTCGATTGACTTTCGTTTCTCGTTTCCAATCTTTTTGAATAGCGAAGGCGAGAGTCCCGTTACCTTTTTGAATTGAGCCGAAAGATGATGTACACTGCTAAAACCAGTTTTATAGGCGATTTCAGTTAATGAAAGTTGGTCATAAACCAGAAGTTCTTTTACCTTTTCAATCCTTTGGATGATAAAAAACTGCTCGATGGATTTTCCTTCAATCGACGAAAATAAATCGCTCAGGTAGCTGTAGTCATAATGAATTTTGGAAGTAATAAAAGTCGAAAGGTTTACTTTTTTATCCGAGGCATCGAGAAATTTAAAGATTCGCTTTTTGATATCTTCAACAATTTTGTTGATTCGGGTTTCAATCAATTCAAAGCCTACTTTTTTCAGTTCGGTTTCAAGGTTTTTTAATTCGGAGGGGTTTAGCTCTTTTTTCAAAACAACTTCTCCAAGATCGATCCTTTGTGTAGGAATTTCCAAGGTTTGAAATATGTTTTCTACCGAAAGAATGCATCTCGGGCAAACCATATTTTTGATAAGAAGGAGATTGTTTGAACTTTTCATACTACAAATTTAAACTTTTTATAAATAAGGAAACCGACAGTTTTATCCATGTTAATTAACAAATGTTGTACCTTGATATTCCTTAGATTTGTGATAGCAATTTCCTCCAGAAGCAATTTCTGCAAAGAACTTCCTCTACTTATTTTACACTAAACGAAACGAATATGTCCGACAGAATACGTGAAAAATTAACCATTCTTGCAGATGCTGCAAAATATGATGTTTCCTGCTCGTCAAGCGGAAGCAATAGAAAAAACGACAGCAAAGGCCTAGGAGATGCGAGTTCTTCGGGAATTTGTCATACCTATACCGAAGACGGACGATGTGTTTCGTTACTCAAAATTTTGCTGACCAATCACTGCATTTTCGATTGTGCATTTTGTGTTTCCCGAAAAAGCAATGATGTGAAACGTGCCGCTTTTACGGTGGAAGAAGTGGTGGAATTGACGATGAGTTTCTACCGAAGAAATTATATCGAAGGATTGTTCCTGAGTTCGGGAATTTTCAAGAATGCCGATTATACCATGGAACGCCTTGTGAGGATTGCGAAAAAATTACGTCTTGAAAATAATTTCAACGGCTACATCCATTTGAAAACCATTCCAGGTGCAAGTCAGGAATTGTTGACCGAAGCAGGTTTGTATGCCGATAGGATGAGCATCAATCTGGAAATGCCAACGGAAGCCGGACTGAAATTGCTGGCTCCAGACAAATCGCATGATGATGTCAAGAAACCACTTTCATTTATCAAGGACAGCATCATTCAGTTTAAGGATGAGAAAAAAATTATCAAAAGCACGCCAAAGTTTGTTCCTGCTGGTCAAAGCACACAAATGGTTATTGGTGCAACTCCCGAAACCGACATGGAAATCATGTACAGTGCCAATGAATACTATAAAAATTATGATTTAAAACGGGTGTATTATTCAGGTTATATTCCGATTAGTTATGATACCCGAATGCCGATGATTGGAAGCCAGCCACCACTTTTGCGTGAAAACAGACTCTACCAAACCGATTGGCTGATGCGTTTTTACGGGTTTGATGTACACGAAATTTTGAATGTGAAAAATCCCTATTTGGATGTTGATATCGACCCGAAACTGAGTTGGGCACTCCGAAATATGGAGCAATTTCCGATTGACATCAACACGGCTGATTATAAGATGATTCTCCGTGTTCCCGGAATTGGAGTAGGTTCGGCGAATAAAATTGTACAGGCTCGAAAATTCGGTAAGCTTCGTTCAGATCAGTTGAAGAAGATTGGTATTGCCTATAATCGGGCGAAGTATTTTATCAGATGTGCCGATAGTGTTTTCCAATTGAATACACCCGAAGCTTTCACGGTAAAGAACCTGATTTTATCGGAAAGCAACAGCAAATACTTGAAAGTGCCACAAAATCAGTTAAGTCTTTTTTAATGATAACGTATGTTTTTGACGGAAGTCTGGAAGGTTTGCTAACCGCCATTTTTGAGTTTTATGAACGAAAACCGGGCAAGATTCAGTTGGTAAGTCAGGTACATTTTCAACCCACTTTTTTAGAAGAAACCTTTGAAGTAATTAATGATGAGGCTAAAGCCAAAAGAGTCTGGGCGGGTTTGTGCAAGAAAATAAGTCCCGATTGGCGAAGCCGTTTCTACAAATGTTATCTCTCCGAAACACCTGAAATTTTTCAGCATCTGTTCGATTTTGCCTGCTATATTTTTGATAATCCAAAAGGTGCTGAAGATAATTTCGGACATCCATCGGTGATTGCACTTTCTAAAATGGACAAAAACGTGAACCGCGAAAAGCACCGAATGAAAGCTTTTATCCGATTTCAAGAAACAGGCGATGGGATTTTTTATGCTCCAATTGAACCTGATTATAATGTTTTGCCGTTGATTTCCTCGTTTTTCAAAAATAGATATGCCGATCAAAAGTGGATTATCTATGATTTAAAGCGAAAATACGGCTTGTTCTATGATTTGGAAAAAGTAGAAGAAATCATTTTCGATTATGTTCCCGAAGTAAAGAAAAGCAATGTGCATCTGCCTTCGGACGTGTTGAATGGTAAGGAAGAATTATATGCTTTGCTGTGGAATGATTACTTCAAGAGTACCAATATTCCAGCGAGAAAGAATATGAAATTGCATATTCAGCATGTTCCTAAGAGGTATTGGAAGTATTTGACGGAGAAGCAGGGTTGATTAAAAAGTAGTTCGAAATAATAGATGGTAATAAATAGGGCAATCTCAAAAATTAAGCTTATCGTTTATCTTATAGTCTTTTTTTATACATTTACTTCAAACATTAAAACATCCAATATGAAAAGGTTTATTAAAGTCATTGATTTAAAAAATGATAATGAATACTATTAAACATTGATTATATAGTTGAATTTACACCAGCTGGGCAAGCACATAGAAGTAATGCTGTTGTTACCAGCAAGTCGGATATCAAATAGATGAAAAAAGAAAGAAAAGAAATAATTGAATCAAAGTTTAATCAGAAAAAGATTAATCACATTTTTCATTATTTAGACAATTTTGAAATTCTAATTAAAATTTTAAAAAATGGATTTGCACCTTCTTACTGTAAAGAAATAATAAATGATACGGATTATTATATTCCAATGGTAAGTTTTTGCAATATACCCCTTCGAGATGTTGACTTATATATGAGATACGGCAAATATGGAATTGGCTTAAGCCTTGATTGGGCATTGGAAAATTCAATTTCACCTGTAATTTATACTCATGAGAAAACACCATTTAAAAATTTACATTCAAAAATTAATCAAATTCAGCTATACAATCTTTCAAGAAAGATGTTCAAAAATATCTTGGATGCTACACTAAATAATCAAGAAGATGAAACTGATTATAAGGAATATGATGAATTGATAAAAAACATAAATAATGTAACTGTTCCAACGATTCAGTTCTTTAAAAATTGGAAGACAAAATATAAAAGTCAAGAAATAATTACCTACCAGGAAAGAGAATGGCGATACGTTCCTACTTTGGAAAACGAAAAAAGTTTAATCACCAAAGGGGATACCGAATTTGAGCAATTAGAAGAAAAAGTCTTTAGAAAAAAACCTCACTTGCCGAATCATATTTTAGATATATCAAAAATCGAATATTTGAGATATGTAATAATCCAAAATGAAAAACAATCGGATCGAGTATTAAACACATTGAAATCAAAATTCGGAGAAGAAAATGTCATAAATTCTATTCTATCTGGAAAATTAATGATTATTAATGATGACCTAATATTTAACGACTTTTAAATATGTAGTTGCCATAAACAAAAAAAGGCTCTACAAAATGTAAAGCCTTTTAAAGGTGGTCCCACTTGGAATCGAACCAAGCACCTACTGATTATGAGTCAGTTGCTCTAACCGAATGAGCTATAGGACCAGTTATGAGGATGCAATATTACTACTATTTTCGTTTTGGTGCAACTATTTTCGATTTTGATTTGCTGTTTTTTTGAGTTTTGAACTCGTTTCACAAGAGTCAAAAACCTAATATTCTAAAAATCAGCTTTATTTTATTTCTTGGCAAAGCTCAATCAGGACACCGTTTGTTCCTTTTGGATGCAGGAAAGCCACGAGTTTGTTGTCGGCTCCTTTTTTTGGTGTTTCGTTTAGAACGGTAAATCCTTCGGATTGTAATCTTGCAATTTCGGAAACGATATCTTCTACATCAAAAGCGATATGGTGGATGCCTTCGCCTTTTTTTTCTAGGAATTTCGCAATTGGGCTTTCTGGAGTTGTAGCTTCAAGGAGTTCGATTTTGTTGGGTCCGTTCATGAAGAAGGAGGTTTTTACGCCTTCGCTTGCTACTTCTTCTTGTTTATAAGGTGGTGCTCCGAAAAGTTTTTCGAAAAGGGAGTTGGAAACTTCTAGGTCTTTTACGGCAATACCGATGTGTTCTATTTTTCTCATTTTGGTTGGTTTGGGGCAAAGTTCGGAAAGTTTTTTGGGATTAAACAATAAGGACACAAAGTTTACACACAAAGGTCTCGAAGTTTAAAAGAATGCCTAAAGTTTTTCAGTTAGCCCCGATGGAGACTTTGTTTGAGCTCTTGTCTCGTTATTAAAAACGAGACAAAGCGAGTGGCTCCAGCGGGAAGATGGATAGAACAAATGCCCGAGCGATTTGCTTCTTAAAATTCTAGAAATTGTTTGGATTTACTTTGCGACTTCGCGTCTTTGCGAGAAAAATTGCTCGCAAAGTCGCAAAGAATAGGCGATTATTAGTTGTGAGTTTAAGATAATTTTAAACTCGCCTCGAAACAATTAAAACTTTGTGGCTTATTGACTTTGCCTCGAAAAATCGTATTTTTGCAGGATGGAAACAAACAGACAGAAAAAAATAGGCGGGGTGATCCAAAAAGATTTGGTGGATATCCTGCAGGGTGAAGTGAGAAAAAACGGAATTTCGAATTTGATAATTTCGGTATCCAAGGTTGTCGTTACGACAGATTTGTCGGTAGCTACGGTGCATTTAAGTATATTTCCTCAAGAAAAAGCGGCCGAAACTTTGGCAGCCATAAAAACAAATTCGCCTTTAATTAAGCACGATTTGTCGCAAAGAGTGCGTTTGCAATTGCGAAAAGTGCCTAACTTGACGTTCTTTATTGACGACTCTTTGGATTATATCGAGAAGATTGACAATGCTCTTGCGGCAAAGGAAAATCCGATTGAAAACCGCGATTTATTAGAACGAAGAAGAAAATCGTAATTTGAATTTTTCCCTTTACATAGCCAAACGCTACCTTAGAAGCGCCAGTAAAAATAATGCAATCAACATTATCAACTGGATTGCCACGATAGGAATTATTGTGGGAAGTATGGCGATGTTTGTGATCATGTCCGTCTTTAGTGGCTTGGTCGATTTTAGTCTTTCGTTTACGAATTCGGTTGACCCGGATTTGAAAGTTTTGCCCCTGACGGGAAAATCGTTCCTCATTTCGCCCGAACAAGAAAGCCAGATTAAAGGCCTGAAAGACGTTGCTTTTTACAGCAAAGTTGCCGAAGAACAATTGCTTTTTATGTTTAATGACAAACAGCAAATCGCCAATTTGAAAGGGGTTGACAGTATTTTTACAAAAGTCAGCACAATCGAAAAAGGCTCTTTTGCAGGCGAATGGGTAGAACCAGGAACGGTTCAGGTTGTAGTTGGCGGTATAATTGCTCAGAAACTATCGATGGGATTGATGGACTTCAACAATCCGTTTGAAGTGTTTGTTCCGATAGCTGGAAAAGGCGACATCAACCGACTGGAAGATGCTTTCCGGAAAGAAGTTTTGGTGCCAATTGGCGTTTATTCCGTTAACGAAGAAATCGATGCAAAATATGTTTTTTGCGATTTACCATTGATTCAGGAATTATTAAACTTCCAAAAAAACCAGATTACGGGTTTAGAATTAAAACTGAAACCCGAAGTAAACGAAGCAAATGTAGTTGCTGAACTTCAAAAGATTCTAGGCAATAATGTAATTGTGAAAAACAGAGCCCAACTCAACGATTCGCTTTATAAAATGCTAAACACCGAAAATATTGCTGTCTATTTAATCTTTACATTGGTAATTATAGTTGTGCTTTTCAACTTGATTGGAGCATTGATCATGATGATTTTGGAGAAAAAAGGCAACCTCAAAACGCTTTACAACCTCGGAACCGAAATCAAAGATTTAAGAAAAATATTTCTACTACAAGGAACATTGCTATGTGTAGTTGGTGGTTTGATTGGCGTTGTTCTAGGATTGATCATTGTATTTCTGCAACAGCAATTTCAACTTATCATGATTACCGATTCACTTGCCTATCCTGTGAAAATTACAATAATGAACATTTTTGTAGTCCTAGGAACGGTAATCGTTTTAGGATTTGTCGCTTCTTTGATTGCTTCAAGCAGAGTCAGTAAAAAATTGATGGAATAGTAAAAATTTAAACCATTAAGACATTAAGGAAAATTAAGCCTTTAACTTCTTAATGAAACTTAATTTCTTAATGGTTCAAAAGCTTAAAACAAAAAAGAGGCAAAAAGAAAATGTTTAAATCTTTCTTCTTGTCTCTTTTTTCTATTTTCTAAAAGAGATTATTTCTCGATAGCGAATCTTCTAGCCACTTCCGTCCAGTTGATTACACTGAAAAAAGCCTCAATATAATCCGGTCTTCTGTTTTGGTAGTTCAAGTAGTAAGCGTGTTCCCAAACATCCATTCCTAGAATTGGAGTTCCACCACAACCTACTTCCGGCATCAACGGATTGTCTTGGTTTGGAGTACCGCAAACGTCCAATTTTCCACCTGCATGCACACAAAGCCAAGCCCATCCAGAACCGAATTGTGTAGCACCAGCCTTCGCAAACTTCGCCTTAAACTCTTCAAAACTCCCGAAAGATTTTTCAATCGCATCAAGCAATTCACCCGTTGGAAGTCCGCCTCCATTTGGCGACATCACGGTCCAAAACAAATTATGATTGTAAAAACCACCTCCGTTATTTCTCACGGCAGCGTTCTTCTTGTCAAGATTAATCAAGATATTTTCAATCGTCAAACCCTCCAATTCCGTTCCGTCAATTGCAGCGTTCAAGTTGGTTGTGTAGGCATTATGATGTTTTGTATGGTGAATTTCCATAGTTCGTGCATCAATATGGGGTTCCAATGCATCATAAGCATACGGTAATTTTGGTAATTCAAAAGCCATAATATAGTGTTTTAAATGATTTATAAAAAAATTGAAATCAAAATTAATCATTTAACTTTGGAAAAGGAAATACTATTTTGTTATAATTGTATTAACATAAATAATAATACTGTAATTTTTAGAAGCTCATCCTGCTTTTCATTACAATCTTTTTTGTCAATGGCTTTTTTTGCAAGCCACAAAAGGAGCTTCCGTTGGTCGCTCTTTTGCAGCAGCAAAAAATAGCCATTGCCTAAAAAAGGATTTCCATTTCAATCAGGGCTAGGGCTGTGGTGCTAAAATTCAACATCAGTTCCTAACAGGTTTTCAAAACCTGTTAGGTCTAAAAAAAAACAAAAATGAAACGACACTCTTTTGCAATATACGACGCTTCTGCAGGTTCCGGAAAAACCTATGCACTTGTAAAAGAGTACCTCAAAATCATCCTTTCCGCCAAACAAAATGATGCTTATCGGAACATTCTCGCCATCACCTTTACTAATAAGGCCGTTCACGAAATGAAATCCCGGATTGTGACCAACCTTTCCGAATTTGCAAAAGACAATCCCACAGAAAAATCAGCCGATTTGATGCACGATATCGCAAACGACATCAACCTTTCAATATCCGAAATCAAACAAAAATCAAAAAGCATCATCAAGCACATCATTCACAACTATGCCGCTTTTGATATTTCCACGATTGATAAATTCACCCACAAAGTCATCCGGGCTTTTGCCCACGATTTGAACCTTCCGATGACATTTGAGGTAACACTCGACACCGAAAATCTCTTGATAGAAGCCGTCGATGCCTTGATTGCACAAGCCGGAGAGGACGAAACCCTCACAAAACTTCTTGTTGATTTCACGATGGAAAAAACCGACGACGATAAAAGTTGGGACATATCTCGTGAAATTTTAGAAACAGGAAGATTGATTTTAAATGAAAACAATCGCGAAGAAATCACGCATTTTCACGACAAAACCATTATTGAGTTTCTTGAAATCAAGAAAAAAATCCAAGAAGCCTGTAAAACTTTAGGAGATGAATGTTCAGAAGGTGGAAGGAATATTTTGAATTTGATCGATTCGAACGGAATTGATCATAAATCGTTTTCAAGAGAAACATTTCCGAATCACATCAAAAGCATCAAGGAAAACAGATTCAATCCTAAAAATAAAACGTTTCACGAAGTGGAAGACATCGCCATCAACAAAACTGCAAAAGATAGAGCGATTATTGAAGGCATAATTCCAGAACTGCTTTCGGGTTTAGGCAAGATTTATGAAAATTATCAAAAGATCGGTTTCTATACTGCTTTCCTAAAAAACATCACGCCTTTGTCGTTACTGAACACGGTTAGTAATGAATTGACAAAAATCCAAAAAGAACAAAACATACTTTCGATTGCTGAATTTAATGCTATTATCCATAATGAAATTCAGAACCAGCCCGCTCCGTTTATCTACGAAAGATTAGGCGAACGCTACAAGCACTTCTTTATCGATGAATTTCAGGATACTTCGGAAATGCAATGGCAGAATTTGATTCCATTAATTGATAATGCACTTTCGAGCGAAGATTTGCAAGGCGAAAGAGGTTCGCTGATGATTGTTGGCGACCCAAAACAATCCATTTACCGCTGGCGTGGCGGAAAAGCCGAACAGTTTATCGAATTGAGCAAGGATTTGAATCCGTTTAATAATCCAGACAAGCATTTGGAGCATTTGGATAAAAATTACCGCAGTTATTCTCAAATCATCGATTTTAACAACGGCTTTTTCAAGATGATGTCGGGCGAATTTGAAAATGCAGATTATAAGGATTTGTATGAAAACCACAGCCATCAAAAAAGCAACGACAAAACAGGTGGCTACGTCAACATCTCGTTTATTCCAAAAGTAGAAACTTCTGAAGATGAAGAAGTTTTAGACAAAACCGAATTATATGTTTTGGCAACTTTAAACACTATCAAAAAAGTACAAAGTCAAGGTTTTGAATACCGTGATATTGTAATTCTTACACGAAAAAGAGGTCAAGGAATTGCAGTTGCCAATTATCTGACCGAACAAAATATTCCGCTACTTTCCTCGGAAACCTTGATGATTGCAAATGCTACTGAAGTGCGATTGATTATTAGTTTTTTGAGGTATTTGAAAAACAGCGGCGATTTAGAATCGAAAGCCAATTTCCTGCAATACATTGCCAGAAATATCCAAGACGGAATGCCGGTTCACGATTTTATCGCAAAAGGAATGGAACTCAAAAATGAAACAGAGTTTGAGCAATGGTTGGTTGCTTTTTCCACCGATGTTTCAGGATTGCTTTCGTTTCAGGACATCCGAAAAAAATCATTGTATGAAGCCGTTGAAATTATCATTTCGAAATTCATTAATCCTAAAAAAAACAACGCCTACATTCAATATTTTCTGGATATTGTTTTAGAACGTGACATCAGGAGTCAAGCGGGAATTTCCGACTTTTTAAATTACTGGGATAAGAATTCGGAGAAGTTTAGTATTCCATCTCCGGAAGGCGACAATGCAGTTCGGATTATGACCATCCATAAATCGAAAGGATTGGAATTTCCGGTTGTCATCATGCCTTTTGCGGAAGAAGATTACAGCCGTGCACCAAGAAATAAATTATGGTTGGATGCGAATCAAGACGATTTCGGACTCCCGAAAGTGTTGATCGACAATAATAGTTCAGTTGAAGGTTATGGCGAAGATGCGTCGATGGTTTATAATGCCAAAAAACAGGAAGAATTATTGGACAATGTCAATGTTTTGTATGTTGCCTTAACAAGAGCCGAAGAGCAATTGTATATTATTTCGGGGATGAATTTATCTGCCAAAGGCGAAATCCCGAAAAACAATATGGCAACTTTTTTTATCAATTATTTGGAATTTTATTCTGATTTTAATGTCGATAAATTCGAATATGAATTTGGAAATCCAATAAAATTATCGACAGAAAGCAAGACTGTTGAAAAACCTATAAAAATTGAATTGGTGCATCGAGCTTTAAATCCGAAAAATATAAAAATTGCACAGCGAGAAGCCTTGATGTGGGGAACTCATCAGCAAAAGGCAATCGAATACGGAAATGTTTTGCACGAAATTTTATCCTTTATAAAGACAAAAAATGATGTTCCATTGGCAATTCAAAAAGCCATCGAAAACGGATTGATCACGATAAGCCAAGAAGAAATTGTAAGACAAACAATCGATGAAATTGTGAACCATCACGACCTTGAAATTTATTTTTCAGAAGGAAATAAAATTCTCAACGAGCAAACTATCATTCAAAAAGAAGGACAAATTGTAAAGCCCGATAGAATGGTTTTGACAAAAAACAATGAAGTCTTACTATTGGATTATAAAACGGGAATTCATAATAGAAAATATCAGTTGCAACTGGAAAATTATCAATCGGCAATTGAGAAAATGGGCTACAAAGTGTCAAAAAAAGCATTGATTTATATAGGAGAAGCAATCAATATAGTAAATTTGTAAACTCAAACACGACTAATACTTACAATCAAATCATTAAAAATGTACGGAAAAATACAACAACACCTGCAAAATGAATTAAAAACCATTGAAGACAATGGGATTTTCAAGAAAGAAAGAATCATCACTTCGCCACAAGGAGCAGAAATTACTATCTCAACTGGAGAAACGGTTTTGAATTTTTGTGCCAATAATTATTTGGGATTATCTTCTCATCCAGAAGTGGTCCAGGCTGCGAAAGATGCTTTGGATACTCACGGTTTCGGAATGTCGTCTGTTCGTTTTATTTGCGGAACTCAGGATATACACAAAACGTTGGAACAAAAAATCGCTGAATTCTACGGAACAGAAGATACAATCCTTTATGCCGCAGCTTTTGATGCAAATGGAGGTGTTTTCGAACCTTTGTTTGGAGAAGAAGATGCAATTATTTCGGATAGCTTGAACCATGCTTCGATTATTGATGGCGTTCGTTTGTGTAAAGCTTCCCGTTACCGTTATGAAAATAGCAATATGGAAGATTTGGAACAGCAATTAATCAAAGCCAATGAAGCTGGAGCTCGTTTTAAAATTATTGTAACAGATGGTGTGTTCTCTATGGACGGAGTTGTGGCTCCTTTAGATAAAATCTGTGATTTAGCCGATAAATACGATGCATTGGTAATGGTGGACGAATGTCATGCTGCAGGATTTATTGGTGCAACAGGAAAAGGAACACTCGAAGCAAAAGGTGTTATGGGAAGAGTTGACATTATAACGGGAACACTTGGAAAAGCCCTTGGTGGAGCAATGGGAGGTTATACAACAGGAAAAAAAGAAATTATAGAATTGCTTCGTCAGCGTTCAAGGCCTTATTTGTTTTCAAATTCATTGGCCCCTGCAATTGTTGGTGCCTCGGTTAAGGTTTTTGAATTATTGAAAAAGGATACTTCGTTAAGAGACAAATTAGAATGGAACACAAATTATTTCAAAGAAGGTATGAAAAAAGCAGGTTTTGATATCATAGATGGCGATTCTGCAATCGTTCCAGTCATGCTTTATGATGCTAAACTTTCGCAAACAATGGCAAATGAGTTGTTAAAGAAAGGAATTTATGTGATAGGATTTTTCTTCCCAGTAGTGCCAAAAGAAAAAGCAAGAATTAGAGTACAGCTTTCCGCAGCCCACACAAAAGAACACCTAGACAAGGCAATTAATGCATTTATTGAGGTTGGAATAGCATTAAAAGTAATAACTAACTAATTTTTTATCTAAAAATTATGTTATTTTTTTAACATTTTCTTTTGTGATTCGAATTTAACGCATTACTTTTGTGCAATAACTTTTGTAACTAAAAAAATCAAGTATGAAACATCTTAACAAAATTTTTGCTGCTGCATTGATGGTTTTCGGACTAAGTTCGCAAGCTCAAGATAGCGACAACCCTTGGGCTATAACCTTTGGAGCTAATGCCGTAGATACTCAAGCGAGTGCTACATTTGACGGTGACTTCGCAAGCCGTTTTAACAAACCTTTTAAAGTACAAGATAACTGGAACATTCTTCCTTCTGTGTCTTACTTAACAGTAAGTAGAAGCGTTGGAAGTGGATTTTCTGTTGGACTTACAGGATCTGTTAATAAAATCACTAAAGTTGTATCTCAAGCTTCTGAAGGTGCTGATTATGTGGTAACTAATCCAGGTGATTTGACTTATTACGGAGCTGATGGTATCATCAGATATAGCTTTATGAATCTTTTAGGTTCAAAAGTAATTGACCCTTCTGCACATATTGGTGGAGGTTATACTTGGTGGGGAGATGCAAGTGCTGGAAGTGTAAATGGAGGTTTAGGTTTAACTTTATGGTTTACTGAAACTGTAGGTTTGTCTTTACAATCAACTTACAAGAAAACATTTGACGAAGATAAAATGACTACAGGAGTTCGTTCTCACGTGCAGCATTTTGCAGGTCTAACTTTCAAATTCGGTGGAAAAGATACTGACGGAGACGGAATTTATGACAAAGACGATGCTTGTCCAGAAGTTGCTGGTCCAAAAGAATTAAACGGATGTCCTGATACTGATGGAGATACAGTTCTTGATAAAGATGATGCTTGTCCAGATGTTGCTGGTCTAGTTGAATTCCAAGGTTGTCCTGATACAGATGGAGATGGTATTCAAGATAAAGAAGATGCTTGTGTTGACGTTCCTGGATTGAAAGAATTCCAAGGTTGTCCTGATACTGACGGTGACGGAGTTCAAGATAAAAACGATAAATGTCCAGATGTTAAAGGACCAAAAGAAAACGGTGGTTGTCCTTGGCCAGATACTGACGGAGATGGAGTTCTTGACAAAGATGACAAATGTCCTTCTGTAAAAGGAACTGTTGCAAACAACGGTTGTCCTGAAATCACTGAAGAGCAAATCACTAAATTGAACGCTTATGCTAAAACAATCTTGTTCAACAGTGGTAAATCTACTTTCAAACAAGAAACTTTCGCAGTATTGCAATCAATTACAGCAATCTTGAAAGAGTATCCTTCTTCTAAATTTAGCATTGAAGGTCACACAGATAGCGATGGTAAAGATGCAATGAACCAAAAATTATCTGAAGAAAGAGCTGGAGCGGTTAAAAATTACCTAGTAGAAAATGGAATTGCTTCTGACAGATTAACTTCTACAGGTTTTGGAGAAAGCAAACCAATCGATACTAATAAAACAGCTAAAGGAAAAGCTAACAACAGAAGAGTTGAAGTGAAATTGGTAAAATAATTTCTTCCTTTAAATAATTAAGAAACGCCTCGATTTATCGGGGCGTTTTTTTTATTTTTATAGAATGACAAATGCTACTTTTCTAGACAAGATTGCCCAAACCATAATCGATAATTATAGTGATAAATTATCGGATTTGATTGTAGTACTGCCCAACAAAAGAGCAAAGGTTTTTTTGATTGAAGCACTAAAAAACAAAGTAGAGAATACTATTTTTTCGCCTCAAATAATTAGTATTGAAGAATTTGTTCAAGATATTGCAGACATACGTTCTATTGACAGCATTGAGCTCCTATTTGAGTTTTACGAGGTGTATTTGTCAGTTACGGATATACAACATCAACAAACTTTCGAGCTTTTTGCAAATTGGGCAAAAACATTGCTTCAGGATTTTAATGAGATCGATCGTTATCTTCTGGATCCAAAACATGTTTTATCCTACTTAAAAGACATTGAAGACATAAAAAAATGGGGAATTGAAGTTGAAAATAAGACAAAATTATTAGAGAACTATATTGACTTTTGGAAACTACTTCCCAACTATTATGAATCGCTTTACAATCATTTGCTTCAAAAGGGAATTGGCTATCAGGGATTGATTTACCGTCAGGCGGTAGAAAATTTAAATCATTTTTCTAATTCAATTGGTGAAAAACAATTTCTATTTGCCGGATTCAATGCCTTGAATGCTTCCGAAGAAAAGATTGTCCAACACCTCATTGCTTCAGATTGTGCCAAGATTTATTGGGATGTAGATTCCGTTTTCTTGAACGATCCCTATCACGATGCAGGATTGTTCGTTAGGAGATTCAAGGAGAGTTGGAAATATTATAAAACTAATCCTTTCGAATGGATTGTGAATGATTTTTCCCAATCAAAAAACATCAAGATTATTGGCACACCAAAAACAATCGGTCAGGCCAAAATAGCAGGAAGCATTATCGAAAAATTAATCGAAGAAGATGCCATTTCACTCAATAAAACAGCCCTTGTTTTAGGCGAAGAGAATCTATTGGTGCCACTTTTGTATGCTTTGCCTTCAACAGTTGGAGCCTTGAACATCACTATGGGCTATTCTGGAAAGAACAATCCAGCCCAAATTTTGATAGCCAAATTGTTCAAGATGCACACCAATGCTCTTTCTCGAAGTGGCGATAGTTATGTGTTTTATTATAAGGATGTATTGGATATATTGACGCATCCGTTGGTTGAGCCTTATGCAAATACATCAAAATTAGTAAACATAATCCATCAGAATAATTACACTTTCATCACTCATAAAAAAGTGCTGGAACTCAACGATAACCCATCAGAATTATTCGTTTTATTGTTCCAAAAATGGGATAATGGATCTATTTCCATACTAGAAACGTTATCTAATTTATTGCTGATTATAAAGTCGAAACTCAACAACGACAACGAGGAAGAAAAAATCACCAAGGCATTTGTCTATTCCATCTTTAAGATCATCAACAAGCTGATTAATTATTATTCACAGCACCACCACATCGATAAAATCGAGACTTTACACGCCATTTATAAACAAATAATTGACCTTGCAGAAGTTTCCTTTGAAGGCGAGCCTCTAAACGGATTGCAAATTATGGGTGTTCTCGAAAGCCGTGTGCTTGATTTTGAAACCGTGATTGTAACCTCAATGAACGAAGGCAAATTTCCTGCAGGAAAATCAATGAACTCCTTCATTCCTTATGATGTGAAACGCGAATTGGGATTGCCTACCTTCAAGGAAAAAGATGCCATTTACACCTATCATTTTTATCATTTGTTGCAACGTGCAAAAAATATCTACTTGCTTTATAATACCGAAAGCGAAGGTCTTGATGGAGGCGAAAAAAGCCGTTTCATTACCCAATTAGAAGTGGAGAAGCAACCCAATCATACGCTAACCCACGAAATCCGTAACAGCGAAGTTCCGCTGATTGCTTATGAGCCAATCGTGATTCCAAAGTCGGAAAAAGCGATGATGAGGTTGAGGGAAATAGCTGAAAAAGGCTTTTCGCCATCGGCTCTGACGAGTTATATCCGAAACCCAATCCAGTTTTATTTCCAGAAAGTCTTACGCATCAGCGAAGTGGAAGAAGTAGAGGAAAATATCGCCTTGAATACCTTGGGAACAATCATTCACGGAACACTTGAAGCATTATACCTGCCTTTGATAGGCAAATTTCTAACAGTTGATGACATTAAAAACTGCATCAAATTGATTGATGAAGAGGTCTTGAAACAATTCAAAGAAGTATATAAAGAAGGCGAAGTCAAGAAAGGACGAAACCTTTTGGCCTTTGAAGTTGCAAAACGAAACGTCTATAACTTCCTTAAACTCGAACTCAAAGAGATAGAAGATGGCGATGCGGTTAAGATCATAGCCTTGGAGAAAACCTACGAAAGAATCTTGGAACACCCAAGTTTGCCGTTTCCAGTTCTGATTAAAGGGAATGTGGATAGAATTGAAATAAGGAACGGAAAAATACGAATCATCGACTATAAAACAGGCAAGGTCGAAGCACGGGATGTTACCTTAAAGCAATGGAACAAGCTAACTTCTGACATCAAATCGGATAAGATTATACAGGTTTTGGCCTATGCTTTTATGTATGAGCCCCACCTGCAGGACCAAGAAATGGAAGTCGGAATTCTATCCTTTAAGAATTTAAAAGCAGGTTTCATGCCGTTTAATTTTAAGGTTGATAAAATGGAAACCGCCGTTATCAATGAGGATATTTCAGTTAATTATATCGAACAATTGGTATTGCTTCTGAATGAAATTCTAGACAAGGATATTGTTTTTGAAGAAAAAATTTAGAAAAGAAGCTTGAATAACTTGCCGATAGCGGCAAATAGACGGCAGATATTTTTTATTCTTGCTGATAGAGTTCTCACAGATTCTTAAAAAACCCCAACAATTCCTTCTTCAAATCTTCACGATTTTCAATGTGGCTCATGTGTCCGTCGGGAAAAGTGAGGAGTTTTACATCCGTGTTTTCTATCTGTTCAATGCTCTCTTCATAATTTAAAACAGGGTCTTTTTGACCTAAAACTAACAAAATAGGATAAGGTGCAAAATGTAAAATAACCTCCCTATCCTTACGGATTTTCATTCCTTCAAGCGATGCAACAATCCCTTGTAGAGGTGTTTTCAATGCTTCAACCTTTACATTTTCAATCTCCGATGCCAATCTTTCACGATTATTTTCGCTGAACAAATTAGCAATTGAAAGGCGAACGAAATTGGTATAGTTTTGCTTCACGGCTTTGATGGCACGGTCGCGATTTGTTTTCCGCTCGTCAGAATCTGCACGGGAAGTTGAGTTTAAAAGCACAATCCCCTTAACGTTGTCTGCATACAATTCGGCGAAAGCCAAAGCCACATAACCGCCCATAGAATGGCCAACAAGAACCGCCTTCCTGATTTTTAGTTCGGATAAAACGGCATGTACCACATCGGCATTGTCTTCCATAGAATGCACATATCCCAAGGGTTCTGTGTTTCCGTGGCCCAGCAAATCAATCGTTATGATCCGATATTTCTTGGAAAAATCAGCAATAAAATCATCCCACATTTTACTATTTTCCAAGAAACCATGTAATAAGACAATGGCGGAGCCTTTACCAGAATCAGAAAAGCAGATTTCAGATCCTTTATGAGTTATAAATTTCAAAACCAAAATTTTTGTATTTCAAAACCAAAATTACAATAATCTTAAATCTAATTTCAATTAAATCGATTCGATGTTAAGTTCACAGTTATATTTTCTAGTTATTTTATTTTTGTTTACGTTATCGTTTATTTATGGAAGTTTCTTATCCAACAAATGATATAAAAAAATCCCACTCTTTCGAATGGGATTTTAATGTATATAATGAGTTTCGTTTCCTGAATTACTTCACGATAAGGAACTCGCTTCGCCTGTTCT